>JBCBDK010000042.1:0-13148 GCA_038529675.1 Actinomycetota bacterium | reverse complement strand
ATCACGGTGAACAACGACGGGCCGTCGGACGCTCGTTCGGTCCAGGTCACCGATCAGCTGCCCGCTGCGCTCGATCCGGCGACGATCGTCATCGGCGACGGCGGCTCGACGTGTGTGCTCGCCGCCCTCGCGCTCACCTGTGATCTCGCGCTGCTGTCGACCGGCGACGACCGGGTCATCACGGTCTCCGGCACGCTGCGGAGCGACTTCGCCGGACCCGACGTCTCCAACGCCGCCACGGTGACGTCGGCGACCGCCGACCCCGACCCCACCGACAACACCGACTCGACGACCAGTCCCAACGCACCGATCGCCGACGTGATCGTGACCGGAACGGCGACGCCCACGTCGGTCCCGGCGGGCACCGGCACGATGTTCGAGTTCACGATCACGAACGGCGGGCCGTCCGACTCGGTGAACACGGTGGTCACGATCCCGGTCCCGGCATCGATCACCATCGGCGGTACGCCGACCGTCGCCGGGTTCCCAGGTGCCACCGTCACCGTGGTCGGTGGCGTGATCACGGTCGACGTCGGCGACCTGCCACCGGGCACCCCGGTCACGCTCACGTTCGACGGCACCGTCGACGCCGCCCAACCCGCCGGGCCGCTCCCGGTCACCGCAACGGCGACCACCGCCACCAACCAGTTGGACACCACGAACGACACCGACACCGTCAGCCTCGACGTCGTGATCGACACCGACCTGTCGATCACGAAGACCGCAGACAGCTCGGTCGTGCGATTCGGCGACGAGGTGACCTTCACGATCACCGTCACCAACGACGGGCCGACCACCGCCACCGATGTGAGCGTCCGCGACGACCTGCCCACTGGCCTCGACCTCGTGTCCGCCGATGCCGGCGGTGCGGCGTGTGACCTCGACACGGTGACCGACGTCGTCGAGTGCAACGGTCTCACCGTCGCACCGAACGGGGGCACGGTCACCGTCACCGTCGTGGCTCGGGCCGTCGGGGGCGGTGGTGACGTCGAGAACGTCGCCACCGTCACGTGTCCGTGCGAAGCCGTTCCCGCCGCCAGCCCGGTAGCCGTGGTCGAGATCGACCGGCGAGCCGATCTGCGTATCGAGAAGACCGCACCCCGCCCGCGAAACCGCGCTGGCGACGCGATCGACTTCGTCATCACCGTGACCAACGACGGACCTGACCCGGCCGCTGGCGTCAGTGTGCTCGAGTCGCTGCCACCCGGTCTCGGGTTCGTCTCCGCCGCCCCTTCGGTCGGTGCGTTCGACATCAACTCGGGCGTCTGGAACATCGGCGATGTGGCGAACGGTGAGTCGGTCACGCTCGTGGTGCGAGTCGTCACTCAATCCCAGGGTGACTTCACCAACGTGGCCACCGTGTCGGCTGACACGTTCGATCCGAACGAAGCGAACAACGAGGCGTCGAACACCGTCGAGGTGTTCACGTCCGGCCTCCCGGCGACCGGTTCGTCGGGCCAGTCGTACACGGTCTGGTGGGCCGTCGGGTTCGTCGCACTCGGCGTGTTGCTCCTGATCGGAGCCCGTCGGCGTTGCCGTCGTACCGGTACGCTTTCGGCCACATGACGAGTGAACAAGCACGGCGGGGATCCCGCCGACGGCGCCGATCGCGCCCGGCTGGTTCGGACCGTGACCGTGATCGAGACCACGTCAACACGTCCAACCTGACGACCACCACCCAACTCCCCCCGGTCGACCCGCCCACCGGTTTCGCCGACCTCGGAGTGTCCGAGCGAATCGATGTCGGCCTCGCCGCGTGCGGGTTCGCGCAGCCGTTCAACATCCAGACCGAGGCGATCCCGGTCGCGATGACCGGCAAGGACGTGTGCGGCCGCGCCAAGACGGGCTCGGGCAAGACCCTCGCCTTCGGTGTGCCGATGCTCGATCGGATCACCGACACTGCTGCGCCGATGCGTCCGTTGGGCCTCGTGCTCGTCCCCACACGTGAGCTCGCCGTGCAGGTGGCCGAGGTGCTGCAGCCGGTCGCAGATCACGCCGGGATGAAGGTGCTGCCGGTCTACGGCGGCGCGTCACGTCACCATCAGGTCGACGAGATGGCCAAGGGCGTGGAGATCGTGGTCGCCACGCCGCTGCGCCTGATCGACCTGATCAAGTCCGACGAGATCAACCTCGACGACATCCAGATCGTCACGCTCGACGAGGCCGACCGCATGGCCGACGACGGGTTCACGCCGCAGGTCGAGTGGATCCTCCGCCACACCGGCAACCGCAATCAGACGATGCTGTTCTCGGCCACGCTCGACGGCGACGTCGGCCACCTCATCAAGGCGTACCAGACCGATCCCGAGACGGTCGCCATCGACGAGGCGACCGACACGGTCGGCACGATGCATCACCTCTTTCTCGCGATCCACCACATGGACCGCGACAAGGTGATCGGCTCGATCGCTCGCGGCATCCCGAAGATCGTGGTGTTCTGCCAGACCAAGCGGACCTGCGATCGTGCCACCGAGAAGCTCCAGGATCTCGGCATCGACGCCCAGGCGCTGCACGGTGACATGCAGCAGAAGTCGCGCGAGCGGACCTTGCGCGCCTTCGCCGAGGGCAAGCTCCAGATCCTCGTGGCCACCGACGTCGCCGCCCGCGGTATCGACATCGACGACATCGGTGCGGTCATCCACTACGAGCCGGCCAAGGACGTGAAGGACTACCTGCACCGCTCGGGCCGTACGGCTCGCGCTGGCCGTGACGGCTGGGCGATCACGTTCGCCGAGTACAACCAGCACACTCAGGTCCGCATCCTGCAGCGCATGCTGCGGATGGAGCCGGCCAAGCCGGTCGAGGTGTTCTCCAACGACGGCCGCCTCGTCGACCTCCACTCGTTCGGCGACGAGGTCAAGTCGGCTGGCTGACGGCGGTCAGTCGTCGGAGAGGCCGGGCCAGATGGCGTCGGCGATCCGAGTCGCATGAACCGAGCTGAGCGGCTGGTGGCCGATCATCAGCCGGGTCCAGAGTGCGCCGTAGATCACGTCGAGCACGGTCTCGGCGTCGAGGTCGGCTCGGATCTGGCCCAACTCGATGCCTCGCTCGAGCCGGGCGAGTGACAGGTCGCGACGTGGCTGCCAGAAGCGTTCGCGGAACTCCTCGGCGAGCGCCGGATCCGTCTGGGCGCCCGCGAGCATCTCGCGGATGATCCGGCCCGACGGTGAGTTGAACATCCGGATCACCGTGCGCAGGTGTGCCTCGAAGTCGGCTCGCACGTCGTCGGTCTCAGCGAACGGCGTGGCCTGCATCGTGCCCTGCACGAGCGCGTCGAGGATCACGGCGGTCCGAGACGGCCACCACCGGTAGATCGTCTGCTTCGCGACGTTCGCCGCCGCGGCGATGTCGTTGATCGACACGTCGCCCGGCGGGCGGCTCCCGACGAGCACGAACGCTGCGTCGAGGATGCGCTGGCGTGCCTCTTCGTCGCGCGGGCGTCCTCGGGGCATGGCACGAATCTAGCCGAATGATGAACTCGGAGTCTAGAAAGACCATGAGTCTTGTAAATGAATTAGGAGACTCGTAGTCTCGCTGATGTTCATCCATCGAGTCAGGAGACATCAATGAACATCAGCACCCCCACCAGCTCGACCCTGCCACTGGCGGCCGGGACGTGGTCGCTCGATCAGGCGCACTGCACCGTCGAGTTCACCGCTCGCCACATGGGCATCTCCAAGGTCCGCGGGCGTTTCCACACCTTCGACGCAACGGTCGTCGTGGGCGACTCACTCGCCACCAGCCGGCTCGAGGCCACGGTCGACATGTCGAGCGTCGACACTGCCAACCCCGACCGTGATGCCCACCTGCGCAACTCCGACTTCTTCCACGTCGATCAGCACCCGACCATGACGTTCGCGTCGGCCGAGATCGTCCCGAGCGACTCCGGGTACGCCGTGAGCGGCGACCTCACCATCAACGGCATCACCCGCCGCGAGACTCTCGACGTCGAGTTCCACGGGACCGAGACGTTCCCCGGCGACGGATCGCTGCACGCCGGATTCGAGGCCACCGGTCGCATCAGCCGCAAGGCGTACGGCGTGGACTTCAACGTCCCCCTCGGTGCGGGCGGGTTCGTCATCTCCGACGCGATCGACATCGCGCTCGACATCCAGCTGCTGGCGCCGGAGGACTGAACCGATGGCGACCATCTCAGTCCTCGGTCTCGGCGCGATGGGATCACGTATGGCTGTCAACTGGGCTGCCGCGGGTCACGACGTCATCGTGTGGAATCGCACGAGGTCCACGGCACTGGCCCTCGTCGAGCAGCACGTCGTGACCATCGCAGACACACCATCCGATGCCGCCGCCCGTGCCGACGTGGTCGTGTCGATGGTCGCCGATGACGATGCGGCACGCGCCGTGTGGCTCGGCGACGACGGTGCGCTGGCGGCGATGCGGAACGATGCGGTGGCGATCGAATCGTCGACGCTCACCCCGGCGACCGTTCGGATGTTGGGCGCCGCTGCGTCGGACCGTGGCGTCGCGTTCGTCGAGGCACCCGTCGTCGGCTCGCGACCGCAGGCCGAGGTCGGTGCGCTGCTGTACCTGGTCGGCGGTACCGCCGAGGCGATCGACGCGATCCGACCGATCATCGACGTGAACGCGGGCAACGTGCGCCACGTGGGTGCGCTAGGCGATGCGGCCACGATGAAGCTGGCGATCAACGGGTTGTTCGCCACGCAGGTCGCCGCGTACGCGGAGACAGTCGCGATGCTCGAGCGAAGCGGCTTCGATCGCGCGAACGTGACCGACACGCTCGGCGAGCTGCCGATCACGTCGCCTGGGTTGCAGCGGATCCTCGGGCTGATCGCAGAGCAGACGTACGAGCCGAACTTCCCGGTCCGGCTGGTCGCCAAGGATCTCGGGTATCTGGTGCAGGTTGCGGACCTCGCAGGCGCGCCCGTGCCCGTCTCGAGCGCCACGGGCGCCGTGTTCGCAAGCGCGGTCGACGAGGGGTTGGGCGAGTCGGACATCGCCGGTGTCGCCGGGCGCTACGGCCTCTGACCGCTGGGCTCGCCGTCCGGCCCCGGCGGTACCGTCGGGTGGATGGGGTCGAACATGCCAGCCGCCGACGTGGAGGTCACGAGCGAACTCGTTCGCGCTCTCCTCACGTCACAGCATCTCGACCTGGCCGATCTTCCGCTCATCGAGTTCGCCAACGGCTGGGACAACGTCATGTTCCGTCTCGGCGACGACCTCACGGTCCGGGTGCCGCGGCGGGAGATGGCGGGCCAACTCGTGGCCAACGAGATCATCGCGCTCCGAACCATCGGATCTGCTCTCCCGATCACCGTGCCGCAGCCGCTCCGGGTCGGCCAGCCCAGCGAGCGCTATCCCTGCACGTGGGTCGTCTACCCGTGGATCGACGGTACGACCGTCGGGCATCGCGACCTCGTCGATCCCGCCGCCGACGCCCGGCGGCTGGGTGAGTTCTTCGTCGCCCTGCACGTCGCCGCGCCGGACGAGGCGCCCGAGAACCCGTTTCGAGGCCACTTCATCGGCGACAACGACGAACGATTCCGAGTCAACGTCGAGTCGATCCGCGATCGGTTGCAGGCGGCCGTCGACGGGGGAGTGGCCCGGGTGCTCGACCGCTGGACGACGCTGATCGACGTCGCCCCGCACGCTGGTCCGGCGGTCTGGATCCACGGCGACCTTCACGCGCTCAACGTGCTGCAGCGTGACGGTCGACTCCACGCCATCGTCGACTGGGGCGACGTCACCTCCGGCGACCCTGCGGGCGATCTTGCGATCTGCTGGACGCTGTTCGACGCCGACGCCCGTGCGATCCTCCGCGAGCTCGTCGGCGCGGACGACGCACTGTGGCAGCGAGCCGAGGCATGGGCGCTCTACTTCTGTGTGATGTATCTCGGGTTCTCAGCCGACAATGCGGCCATGGACGCCGTCGGCGTTCGGCTCGTCGAGCGGTTGCTCTGACCCGGCCGGGGGAGCGACGGGGTCAGCGGATCGGGCGGAGCTGCGTGCCGCGAATCGGTCCGGCGCCGACCGGCGCCAGCTCGAGGGAGCCGTCGGCGTCGACGAGCAACCCGCGCTCGCGGGCTTCGGCGTTGATCGCTTGGTACTCCGCCGACTGCATCCTCAAGTTGCAGCGGCGATGACATTGGGCGGTGTCGCCCGGCATCGGATCGACACACAAGATTACGTTTGTGTTACGGAACTTCGGATCGTCGTGATCGATCGGGCGCGACGACGTGGTGGAGCAGCGGGCATCCCCCAGCTTCAGACAGAGGAGTTATCACCATGAACAAGCACATCGCGTCTCCAGCCGCGCTCGCCCTCGCCATCGGCGCCAGCTTGGCGCTGGCAACCCCCGCCGCCGCCCAACCGACCTCACCGCCGTCGTTCGGGGCGGGTGAGTTGGTCGAGGCGGAGGACTTCGTGGTGGAGTCGAATCCGGGGAGTGATCTCGAGGTGCGGGTGATGGGGACGCCGGATGGTGGTGAGAAGGTCGGGTTCTTGAGGAACGGGAGCTGGATCGGGTTCCCCGGTTTCGACTTCGGTGTGGAGGGTGGTCAGTCGGTGACGATGTCGTACTCGCGTGGGATCGCGGGTTCGGGCAGTGTGTTCGTGTCGGTTGATGCTCCGGATGGGCCGTTGCTGGCGACGTTCGGGTTGCCGTCGACGGGTGGGTGGAATGAGTTCGAGACGATCAGTTTCGATTCGTTGCTGGAGACTGAGCTGGGTGGGAGTGTGACCGGTGAGCGGGATCTGTTCATCCAGTTCGTGAACCCGTCGGGTGGGTACGTGGCGGACATCGACTCCTTCACCATCGCCGCCGGCTGACGCCAGGTCGCTGCGGATCGCCACTGGTCGGCGGTCGACGTCGTCCGGTCGAAACGGACACGTCACCGCCGGCCGTGGGCTGGCACACTCGGGACATGTCCTCGGTGCAGTCGCCCGTCGTCGCGCGCTCGTTGGTGAAACGGTTCGGCGACTTCACCGCGGTCGACGGGATCGACATCGAGATCGCGCCCGGCGAGGCATTCGGGTTCCTCGGCCCGAACGGTGCCGGCAAGACCTCGACCATGCGGATGATCGGCTGCATCTCGCCGGTCACGGAGGGCGAGCTCTCGATCTTCGGTCTCGACCCGGCCGCCGACGGCCGGGAGATCAGATCGCGTATGGGTGTCGTGCCGCAGCTCGACCAGCTCGACAACGAGCTCACGGTGATGGAGAACCTCATCATCTACGCCCGGTACTTCGATCTGTCGCGGAAGCAGGCTGCAGCCAAAGCTGATGAGCTGCTCGAGTTCGCCCAGCTCCTCGAGAAGGTCGACGCCAAGGTCGACTCGCTGTCGGGTGGTCAGAAGCGCCGGGTGTCGATCGCCCGCTCGCTCGTCAACGATCCCGAACTCCTGCTCCTCGACGAACCGACCACCGGCCTCGACCCCCAGGCGCGCCATGTGCTCTGGGACCGGCTGTACCAGCTCAAGGAGCGGGGCGCGACCCAGGTCATCACGACGCACTTCATGGACGAGGCCGAGCAACTCTGCGATCGCCTCGTCGTCATGGACGGTGGTCGCATCGTCGCCGAGGGATCGCCACGCGGGCTGATCAACGAACACGTCCGGCGCGAGGTGCTCGAGGTGCGTTTCGGTCGGGACCGGAACGAGGAGATGCTGCCACAGCTCGCGGGCGTCGGCGGCCGCATCGAGGCACTGCCCGATCGCCTGCTGGTCTACACCGACGACGGTGAGGCGGCGTTGACCGAGCTGCACCGGCGTGAGGTTGTTCCCGAGAGTTCGCTCGTTCGCCGCAGCAGCCTCGAAGACGTGTTCCTGAAGCTCACCGGCAGAACGCTCGTCGAGTGAGGGGGATCGAGTGAGGTCCCTTCGATGAGCACCCCAGGCGCTGTGCGCGTCTACCTCCGCGACTGGGCCTGGTTCCGTCAGGTCGTCACGGCGGTCGGCCTCGCGTCGATCGTGCAGCCGCTCATGTTCCTGCTCGGTGTCGGGCTCGGCATCGGCGAGCTGGTCGACAGCGGTGGCAACACCGACCTCCTCGACGGCGAGCCGTACTTCGCGTTCTACTCCTCGGCGCTGCTCGCGACGACGGCGATGTTCGTGCTCGGCGGCGAAGCGCTGTGGCCCACGCTCGACGGCTTCCAGTGGTCCAAGGCGAACTACTCGATGATCGCCACGCCACTCACACCCACCGACGTGATGCTCGGCAAGGCGCTGCACTTCCTCGTGCGCGGCCTCGTCGCTGTCAGCGGGACCGGGCTCGTCCTGCTCATGTTCGACGACACGCGGACGTGGGGCGTGATCCCCGGTGTCCTCGCCGGGGTGCTGTGCGGGATGGCGTTCGCGATGCCGCTCGCAGCGCTGACCGCGACCCGCGACGAGGACAACCTGTTCCCGGCGATCATGCGGTTCGGCATCACGCCGATGTTCCTGTTCGGCGGTGCGTTCTATCCGATCGCGCAGTTGCCGACCTGGCTGCAACCGATCGCCTGGATCACCCCGCTCTGGCACGGCATCGAACTGGCGAGGGGTTCGGTGCTGGGCGGCCTCGAACCGCTGATGGCGCTCGTCCACATCGGTGTGCTGTCGGCGTTCGTGCTCGGCGGCCTGCTCTGGGCCAACCGCACGTTCGCCCGGAGGTTGCTGCTGTGAGGCCGCTGCCAGGTGGATCGCGATGAGCGGCGTGCCCGTCAGCCCGGCCTCGGTGACGCGGGTCGTGCCGGCCGTGATCTTCGACATCCGCCGGCCGCAGCGGATGATCGAGCGGTCGTGGCTGGTCACCAAGCGGTACCCGATGATCGTGTTCAGCGGCTTCTTCGAGCCGCTGTTCTACCTGCTGTCGATCCGCATCGGACTCAACGCGCTCGTCGGCGAGATCGAAGTCGGGGGTGCGCTCGTGGCCTACGACCGGTTCGTCGCCCCGGGGCTGATGGCGGCGTCGGCGATGAACGG
The DNA here is from genome assembly GCA_038529675.1 of Actinomycetota bacterium. Lineage (GTDB taxonomy): Bacteria > Actinomycetota > Acidimicrobiia > Acidimicrobiales > Ilumatobacteraceae > Ilumatobacter_A. The sequence continues at coordinate 4,209 of JBCBDK010000042.1, read as the reverse complement.
TGCGGTGTTCGACTCGACGATGAACATCTACTTCAAGCTCAAGCACTCGAAGCTGTACGACACCGTGCTCTCCACCCCGTTGTCGGCAGGTGACGTGGCGCTCGGCGAGATCGCCTGGGCGGTCCTGCGTGGCGCACTCTACTCGAGCGCGTTCCTCATCACGATGCTCGTGCTCGGCATGATCGAGTCGCCGTGGGTGGTCCTCTCCATCCCAGCCTGTGTGCTGATCGGCTTCGCGTTCGCAGCGGTCGGCATGGCATGCACCACCTACATGCGCACGTGGGCCGACTTCGAATACGTGCCGTCGCTCACCCTGCCGCTGTTCCTGTTCTCGACCACCTTCTACCCGGTGTCGCAATACGGCGACTGGGCGTGGGTGGTGCAGTTCAGCCCGCTCTACCACGGGGTCGAACTCGTTCGTGCCTCGAACCTGGGGGAGTGGGACCCGTCGATCCTCGGCCACCTGGCCGTCCTCGTCGGCCTCACGGTCGTCGGCACGGCGATCGCCGCCCGCCGAATCGAACGCCTCCTGCTCACCTGAGCGCGCGCACGCCGTCGCCACCTCGCAGGGTCGACTCGCTCGGTCTCCACCGGCACCGAGCGAGCGCTCGGTCAGGGTCTCGGCTGATCTCGCCGTAGCGATCGCGGTGCGATAGCTTGCGCGGCGTGCACGCCTCGTCACACCCCCATCGTTCGAGCGTGCGGCGTGGCTGACGCTACGCAGCACCACCTCCACCGGGCGCTGGCACCGAGATCGGTCGCGCTCGTCGGTGCATCGACGGTGCCGAACTCGGCCGGCAACGACATGGTGCTCGAACTGCTCGTCTCGCGATACCGGGGTCGGGTGTTCCCCGTCAACCCCCGCTACGGCGAGGTCGAGGGGTTCGAGTGCTTCCCCTCGCTCGATCTCGTGCCCGACACACCGGATCTGGCCGTGCTCGGGATCGGCAATGAGCGACTCGAGGAACAGGTCGCGACCGCGATCGACATGGGTGTGGGCGGGCTCGTGATCCCTGGGAGCGCGCTGCTGCCGAGCGATGTCCCCGGCAACAGCCTGCGCTCGCGAATCACCGAGATGGCGACGGAGGCGAACCTGCCGATCGTCGGCGGGAACTGCATGGGGTTCTACAACGTGGAGGCCTGGTTCCGCGCCTTTCCCTTCAATCGGCCCTACGAGCTGAAGGAGGGCGGCGTCACGCTGGTCGCGCAGTCGGGATCGGTGTTGACCGCGCTGCTGTGGAACGACCAGAAGTTGCGGTTCAACCTCGCGATCTCGCCGGGGCAGGAGCTCGTCACGACCACCGCCGAGTACATGGACTACGCCCTCGACCTCGAGAGCACGCGGGTGATCGCGCTGTTCATCGAGTCGGTGCGCCGACCCGACGCCTTCGTCGCCGCACTGAAGAAGGCCGCCGACCGCGACGTGCCGGTCGTGGCCCTCAAGGCTGGCCGGACACCAGCAGCGGCGGAGTTGGCGTTGAGCCACTCCGGCGCGATCGCTGGCGATGACGCCGCCTATCAGGCGTTGTTCGAGCGATACGGCGTGTTGGCGGTGAAGTCGCTCGACGAGCTCGCAGCGACGTCGTTGCTGTTGTCCGACCGTCGGCGGCCGACCGCGGGTGGGCTGGCAGCAATCCTCGACTCCGGGGGCGAACGCGAGCTGCTGATCGATCTCGCCGACGATGTCGGCGTCCCGTTCGCGCAGATCTCGGAGGAGACCACCGCGACGCTCTCAGACCACCTCGACCACGGCCTCGAGCCGATCAACCCGCTCGATGCGTGGGGGACCGGGAACGACTACCAGGCGATCTTCGAACACTGTTGGCAGGCGCTGATGGACGACGACGACACGGCGATCGGCGTCTTCGTCGCGGATCTCACCTCCGGGTTCCACCTCCACGAGTCCTTCGCCCGCATCTGCCGCCGGGTGCATCGCCGCACGTCGAAGCCGATTGCGATGATGACGAACCACATCGGGACCGACAGCCAAGACCTTGCGAGACGGGTGACCGACATCGGGATCCCGGTACTCGACGGCACGGTCGCCGGGCTACTCGCGGTCAGGAACGCGCTCGCGTACCGCGACTTCGGCGGACGGCCGAGGGTGCGGCCGGCGGCTCGCCCCGACCCGGCGATCAGCGCTCGTTGGCGCGAGCGGCTGTCCACTCCGGATCCGCTCACCGAGTCCGAGGGACTGTCGTTGCTCGCCGACTACCGCGTGCCCGTCATGCGACACCGCGTCGTGTCGGGTGCCGATCGTGCCGTCGCCGCCGCTGATGCGATCGGCTATCCGGTCGTCCTGAAGACCGCGGCGCCGGGGGTGCTGCACAAGTCGGACGTCGGCGGTGTGGTGCTGAACCTCGTCGACGCGGACGAGGTGCGCGCCGCGGCCGCCGACCTCGTCGAACGCCTCGGCCCGCAGCTGCTCGTCGCCGAGATGACGCTGCCGCAGGTCGAGATGGCGCTCGGCGTCGTCTCCGATCCACAGTTCGGGCCGATGGTGCTCGTCGCGGGTGGCGGTGTGTTCATCGAGGTACTCGGCGATCGGCGGCTCGCGCTGGTGCCGGTCGACGAGTCACTGGCCGGCGAGATGATCGACCGTCTCGCGATCGCCCCCATCCTCGACGGGATCCGAGGTCGTCCTCCCGTGGACAAACGGGCGGTCGCCCGGGCGCTGGTCGGCCTCTCGAACCTCGCCGCCGATCTCGGCGACCTGATCGCCGAACTCGACGTCAATCCCCTCGCCGTCGGCGACGACGGCTGCGTCGCACTCGACGCGCTCGTCATCCCGACCGCGGCCATGCGACGGTCCGATGCCGAGTTCGACCCACCCGATCCCCATCAGTCGACCACGGTCGACACCACGACCCCGACGGAGCACACCGTGACCACCACCTTCAACGCCCTCGTCGTTCGCGAACAGACCGAGGGCGACCCCACGTCGGCCACGGCCTCGATCGAACAACTGACCGACGCCGACCTCCCGACCTACGACGGCGAGGAGACCGTCGTCGTCGACATCGAGGCGTCGTCGCTCAACTACAAAGACGGACTCGCCCTGACCGGACGCAACCGGATCATCCGCTCGTTCCCGATGGTCCCTGGCATCGATTTCGCCGGCACGGTCGTCTCGTCGGAGTCGCCGCGGTTCGCTCCCGGTGAGCCCGTGATCCTCACCGGGTGGTCGGTCGGCGAGCAGTACTGGGGCGGCTACGCCCAACGCCAGCAAGTCAAGGCCGACTGGTTGGTGCACCGGCCCGATTCCATGTCCGCCCAGCAGGCGATGGCCATCGGGACCGCCGGGCTGACCTCGATGCTCTGCGTGCTCGCTCTCGAAGCCGGAGGCGTCATGCCGAGTGACGGCCCGATCGTCGTCACCGGCGCAGCCGGAGGGGTCGGCAGCGTCGCGATCGCACTCCTCGCTCAGCTCGGCTACGAGGTGACCGCCGTGACGGGCCGGGAGTCCGAACACGACTACCTCGCGTCGCTCGGCGCGTCCGCGTTCCTGTCTCGAGCCGAGATGTCGGAGGCGCCGAGGCCGTTGGAGAAGGAGACGTGGGCCGGTGCAGTCGATGCCGTTGGCTCGACGATGCTCGCTCGCGTGCTCGCACAGACCAAGTACGGGGGCACGGTGACGGCCTGCGGCCTGGCGGGCGGTGTCGACCTGCCGTCCACGGTGATGCCGTTCATCTTGCGCGGCGTGCGACTCCAGGGCATCGACTCGGTGATGATCCCACTCGCCGAACGAGACGTCGCATGGGCCCGGCTCGCCTCGGACCTGCCCGCGGACCTCCTCGATGCGATGACGACCGTCGTACCGATGTCGACGCTGCCCGAACAAGCCGATGCGATCATGGCCGGCCAGACGCGTGGCCGGCTGGTGGTCGACGTGTCGGGATGATTCTGACTGGCGAATCTCCCTGCGTGGGTCGACGATCTCCGTGAACGGATCGGTCGTCCCAGCCTGGTCGTCTGTCTCGACTCGGGATGTATCGACTCACGACCGGATGTGGGTGACGACGTCGTTGCGCGGGATGGTGATCGGGACACTGACCGTGGACATCGTCCGGGAGGGGCTGCACTCGGGCGACGTGTCGGGCATGGTGCCGTCGTCGTTCCGGATCGCACGGCAGCTGCTCGATCGCATCGAGGACTCGGCGACGGGTGAGGCGCTTCTTCCCGAGCTCGCCGTCGAGATCCCACCCGAAC
>JBCBDK010000041.1:0-13212 GCA_038529675.1 Actinomycetota bacterium | reverse complement strand
ATGAAGATGCTGACCGACCACCCCGACCAACGGCAGCTGCTGATCGACAACTTCGACGACATGGCGCTGCAGGCCGCCGATGAGATCGTTCGATGGTCGTCACCGGTGATGCACATGCGCCGCACTGCGAACGAGGACGTCGTCCTCGGCAACACAAAGATCGCGGCCGGCGAGAAGGTGGCGATGTGGTACTGGTCGGGCAACCGCGACGAGGACCACTTCCCCGACGGCCACCGGTTCGACATCACCCGTCCGAACACGAAGGACATGGAGGGTTACGGCGCTGGTGGGCCGCACTTCTGCCTCGGGGCGAATCTCGCCCGTCGTGAGATCCAGGTCATGTTCCGCGAGATCTTCACGGAGCTGCCGGACCTCAGGATCACCGGAGAACCCGACCGTCTCGTGTCGGGCTTCATCAACGGCATCAAGCGCATGCCGTGTGAGTTCAGCGTCAGCTGACCGAGCCCGGGGCCCCTCCGATCGGCGGTCCAACAATCGGCCGCGGCGTTGTCGATAGCATCGCGGACGGTCATGTTCCGCTGGTCTCGTTCACCTCGTCTCGCGTACGTCGTCGTCGCCGTCGTGCTGCTGCTGGCCCTGCAGCTGGCGGCGGTTGCCATCGCCGGCGTGACCGCACGCGACCAGTCGCTCTCGGTGGCCCGCGACGCGATCAGCCGGGAAACCGACACGACGATCGAGAGCATCCTCCGCCATCTCGAACCCGCTGAGCAATCGGTCGGCGTGACATCACGGCTGCTCGCCGACGATCTGATCGACCTCGACTCGCCGTCGCTCGAGCGATATCTCTTCACCCAGCTCGCCGTGATGCCCCAGATGACCGGAGCGTTCGTCGGCTTCCCCGACGGCGCGTTCGTCTTCGTCAACCGAGACGAGGACGGCTTCGAGGCGAAGCGGATCTCGATCGACGGCGATGATCGCAGCGTCGTGCTCCGGGTGTTCGACGATCGATTCACCGAGCGCTCGGCCGAACCGCTGCCGACCGACACCTACGACCCGACGGTCCGTCCCTGGTACGAGCAGGCGGTCAGCACCGGCGACACGAGCTGGACCGAGCCGTACGTGTTCTTCACCTCGGGCCGAGCAGGCGTCACCGCCAGTCGTGCGGTTCGCGATCCGGGAGGCGGCGTGGTGGCGGTGGTCGGCGTCGACGTCGAGCTCAGCGGGCTCGGCGAGTTCATCGACAAGCTGGCGATCGCGGAGAGCGGCGAGGCGTTCGTGTTCTCCGGCGCCAACGTCGTCGCCGCACCGACGAGCTACGAGCGCCGCATGACCGATGCCGACGGTTCACCTCGGCTTCTCACGTCGGACGAACTCGGGCTCCCCGGGCTCGAACAGGCCGACGAACGAGTCCGAACCGTCGAGATCGACGGGACGGCCGAGCTGATCCTCCAGCGACCCTTCCCCGAATCGTCCGGTCTCGAATGGTCGGTCGCCATCCGTGCGCCGGAGTCGGCGTTCACGTCCGCGGTCAACGAGCAGCAACGCGTCACGTGGTGGATCATCCTCGTCGGGGGACTCATCGTCGTCGTCGGCGCCCTCCTCCTCGTCCGAGTCACTCGTCCGATCACGCATCTGCACACCCAGGCGACGACCGATCCACTGACCGGGCTCGACAACCGTCGGCAGGTCAACGATCGGGCATCGGCCGCATCCAAGCTGCTCGGACCCGACGAGCACATGTCGGTGCTCGTCGTCGATCTCGACGGCTTCAAGGAGCTCAACGACCGGTTCGGCCACGACCGTGGCGACCGAGCCCTGGAAGTGGTTGCCGAGACGTTGCGGTCACTCGCTCGTCATGAGGACATCGTCGGACGGCTCGGCGGCGACGAGTTCATCGTCGTCCAACGAGTCAGGAGCCTCGACGAGGGCGTTCGCTCCGCCCGACGAATCGTGGACGGCCTCGGCGAACGGCTCCGGGAACACCTTCCGAGCAGCCCGATCGGTGCAACGGGCGGGCTGACGATCAGCGACGAGCAGGTCCGTGACTTCGATCTCCTCCTGCTCGAGGCCGATGCGGCGTTGATCCGGGCGAAGGCCGACTACAAGGGCATGCTGCAGCTCGGCGACCGCCTGGTCTCGGCGACGCTCCACGACGACGACTGACGGCACCTCAGCCGGTTCCGGCGCCCTGGCCCGGTACGGCGCCCTGCGAACGGACCGCCTCGGCCGCACACGCCATCGCGAAGCGGACGGCCTCGTCGCTCCCGGCGTGCCGGAGGTGGCCCACGACGAGCCCGGCCAGCATCGCGTCGCCGGCCCCGGTGACGCTCGCGACGGCGGAGGTGCCGGCGACGGTGCCCTCGTCGAGCGGCAGGGCAACGACCCGGCCGGGCTCGGCGACGAGCACACCGTCCTGGCCGAGGCTCACGACGACTCGGCGCACCCCGCGCTCGACCAGCGCAGCCGCAGCGGCACGCACCGCCGCCTCGTCGGTGACGTCGTGGCCGGTGAGCGCCGCGAGCTCCGCACGGTTGGGTTTGATCGTGTGCACACGGTCGAGCAGTCCGTCGACCCGGGTCGACTTCGCGACGGAGACGGGATCGACGAACAGGGTTCGAGCGTGCTCGGCAACCGCCTCGAGCGTCGGGCGGGCGAGATTGGCGTCGACGACGACGGCGTCGGCTCGGTCGATCACCCCGGCGCGTTCGGCGATCGCAGCAGCGTCGAGGTCGTCCACGACCGCCATGTCGTTCACGGCGGCGACGAGCTCACCGTCTTCATCGAGCACCGCCAGGTAGCGGGCCGACGGCAATGCCGACCAGACGACGTCCGACAGGTCGACGCCTGCGGCGGAGGTCACCGCATGCAGCCAGCGTCCGTCCTCGTCGTCGCCGAGCGCGGTGATGAGCCGGGTGTCCACACCGAGCGATGCGACACCGTGTGCGACGTTTCGCCCGACACCTCCCGGCGTCCGCACCGCGGTGCCGGGGTTCGAGTCGCCCGCGACGATCGGACCATGGGAACGGCCCTGGACGTCGACGTTCGCCCCGCCGACGACCACCACGTATGGCGCGTCCGCGACCATCGCCGAGCACGGTACCAATCGTCATTTCGTCGCGCTGGGCGACCGTGCCCCGACCGGGTCGACGGCATTCAGCAGATGCGCGGGAGCTGCTCGCCGAGCGGGAGATCGACCACTCGCTGGGCGCCGAGCGGCGTCCGTGCCGTCACCACGCCCGGATGATCAGCGGTCACCCGGCCGATCACCGTCGCACCGCTGCCGTGCTCATGGCGGTGCATGGCGGCGAGCACGTCGTCGGCGGCGGCGGCCGGCACCATCGCCACGAGCGTGCCCTCGTTCGCCACGCTCATCGGGTCGAGCCCGAGGAACGAACATGCAGCGGCCACCTCGTCGGGCACCGGGACCAGTGTCTCCTCGTACTCGATGCCGATCGACCCAGCCGCAGCAATCTCGGAGAGTGACGCCGCCACTCCCCCGCGGGTCGCATCACGGAGGACATGGACGTCACCAGGTCGGCGGCACGCGGCGATGATCGTCGCGACGAGTCCGTTGAGCGGTGCCGAGTCCGACGCGAGCTCGGTGCCGAACTCCAGCCCCTCGCGCTGGGACAGCACGGCGATGCCGTGCGCCCCGATCGGGCCGGACACGATGACGACGTCACCGTCGGCGGCACGAGACGGGCGGATGTCGACCCCGATGGGCACCAACCCAAACCCCGCGGTGTTGACGAAGAGTCCGTCGGCGGCCCCTGCGTCGACGACCTTCGTGTCGCCGGTCGCGATCCGCACGTCGGCGACCTTGGCGGCAGCGGCCATGTCGTCGACCACACGGCCGAGCGTCGAGAGCTCGAGGCCCTCTTCGAGGATGAAGCCTGCGCTCATCCCGATCGGCTGCGCTCCGCTCATCGCGACGTCGTTGACCGTGCCGTTGACGGCGAGGTCCCCGATCGATCCGCCCGGGAATACGAGTGGGCGGACCACGTAGGAGTCGGTCGAGTACGCCAGGCGAGCACCACCTGCGTCGGCGATCGCATCGGCGAGGTCGAACGTGAACGAGTCGTGCAACTCCATTGCGTTGCCGCCGTTGAAGGCAGGCGCGAAGAGGTGCTCGACGAGCTCGGCGGACAGCTTGCCGCCACCGCCATGACCCATCACGATTCGATCGTGATCGCGCAGCGGCAGCGGGCAGGACCAGCCGTCGAGATCGATCGGCTCGGTCGGCTCGGTGGTGTCGCTCACGACACGCCGGCCGGTTCTCGCCGGGTCGGTGGGTCGAGCCGTCGATACTGGAAGTACGCCGAGCAGGCGCCCTCGCTCGACACCATCGTCGCCCCGAGCGGTGTTCGTGGTGTGCACTCGTTGCCGAACGCCGGGCACTCGTTCGGTTTGATGAGTCCCTGGAGCACTTCGCCGGATCGGCAGAGTTCGGACTCGGGTGCGTCGACGTCGCTCACGCCGAACCGGAGCTCGGCGTCGAAGTTGGCGTACCGGCTCGACAGCGTCCACCCCGACAGCGGGATCTCGCCCACCCCACGCCACTGGCGATCGCACACCTCGAAGACGTCGCGCACCATCTGCTGTGCGGGGAGGTTCCCCTCCTCGGTCACGACTCGGGCGTACGCGTTGTCGAGCTCGGCGGTGCCCGCCTCGAGCTGGGCGACGACGCGGCGGATGCCCTCCAGCACGTCGAGCGGCTCGAACCCGGTCACGACGATCGGCACGGTGTGTTGCTCGACGAGCGGCCCGTACTCGGACGTGCCCATCACCGAGCACACGTGACCCGCCGCCAGGAATCCGTCGACACGGTTCGTGGGCGATGACGCGATCGCTTCGATCGCGGGTGGGACCAGCACATGGCTGACGAGGACGGAGAAGTTGGTGAGCCCGCGCTGGTTCGCGAGGTGCACCGCCATTGCGTTCGCCGGTGCCGTGGTCTCGAATCCGATTGCGAAGAACACGACCTCGCGGTCGGGATGCTGCTCGGCGAGGTCGACGGCGTCGATCGGCGAGTACACGATACGCACGTCACCGCCCCGGCTCTTCACCTGGTAGAGATCGGTCGAGCTGCCGGGAACCCGCAGCATGTCGCCGTAGGAACAGAAGATGACGTCGGGTCGGGCGGCGATGTCGAGCGCTTTGTCGATCATCCCGAGCGGCGTCACGCAGACCGGGCAGCCAGGCCCGTGGATCAGCTCGACGAAGTCGGGCAGGAGCTGGTCGATGCCGTTCCGGATGATCGAGTGCGTCTGCCCGCCGCAGACCTCCATGATCGCCCACGGCTGCGTCGTGATCCGCTCGATCTCGTCGAAGAGGTGACTGGCCAGCGCCGGGTCGCGGAACTCGTCGAGATACTTCACGACGTCGCTCCTGCCCCGCTGACCGGTTCGATCGTCGACGGTTCGGGAGCCGTCGGTTCGGTGCCGCCGGTGACGGCGAGCTCGTCTTCGAGCAGGCCGAGCTCCTGGAACATCCGGAGGGTCTCCTTCGCCGATGCCTCGTCGACCTTGGAGATGGCGAAGCCCACGTGGACGATCGCGTAGTCCCCGACCTCGATGTCGGGAAGGTAGGCGAGGCAGATGTCCTTGGTGATGCCGTCGAAGTCGATCGTGGCCATCGTGGTACCGCGTTCTTCGCGGACCTCGATGATGCGGCCGGGAACGGCGAGACACATGGTCAACCCTGCTTTCTTGCTGATTCGTGCGATCGGCCGTGGAGACCGATCCAGGCCTGGCCGAGCGACAGCCCGCCGTCGTTCGGCGGGACGAGTCGATGGGAGCGGACGTCCGCACCCGACTCCGTGAGCCGCCGGCGACACCCCGACGTCACGAGCGAGTTCTGGAACACACCTCCGGACAGTGCGATCACACCGTCGGCCGTGCTCGACGCATGACGTTCGGCCACTGCGGCGACGAGTTCGACCACCTCGTGGTGGAAGCCGGCGGCGAGCTCGTCGACGTCGGCGCCGCGTCGCATCGCGTCGACGAGCGAACGCACGACGTCGACGTGTTCGATCGTCCCGTCGGAGCCGAGGACGAACGGAGCGATCGGGAAGGGCGCCGCCGCCCGTCGCGCGGCGATCTCCAACTCGATCGCCGCGTGTGCTTCGAAGGTCACGCGATGCCGCACGCCGAGCAGCGAGGCGACGCCGTCGAAGAGCCGCCCCATGCTCGACGTGGGTGGACACACGAGCCGGCGTTCGAGCTGCTGTGCGAGCAACGTGCGCTCGGTGTCGGACGCATGACGGACCGGAGCGAGGTCGTCGGCCCACTCGATCTCGGCGCGGCGCAGGAGCGACAGGGCGACCCGCCAGGGCTCGCGCACCGCGGCGTCCGCACCCGGCAGGAGGAACGTCGCCAGCGACCCGACGCGCTCGAACCCGTCCGCTGACGCGAGGAGGAACTCGCCGCCCCAGATCGTCCCGTCGGTGCCGTAGCCGGTTCCGTCGAAGGCCACCCCGACTACGCGGCGGTGCGGGTCGAGGCCGTGTTCGGCCATCACGGCGGCGACGTGCGCGTGATGATGCTGTACGAGCCGTGTCCGGTCGGGGTGGAGGCGTCGGGCCCACCGGGTCCCCAGGTAGTCGGGATGGAGATCGGCGACCACGACGTCGGGTGTGACGTCGTGGAACCGGCAGAGGTCGGCGACCTGCTGTTCGAACGCGGCGAGCGTGGCCAGGTTCTCGAGATCGCCCACGTGTTGGCCGACGTGGGCCCGGCCGTCGGCCACGACCGCGACCGTGTTCTTCAGTTCACCGCCGACCGCCAGCACCGCGCGTCGCGGCCCCGGCGCGGAGGTTCCATCCGGAACGAGCTCGAACGGCATCGGCGCGTAGCCCCGGGCCCTGCGGATCGGCACGACCGTGCCGTCGACGATCCGGACGACCGAGTCGTCGCACGGGGTGTGGATCGGCCGGTCGTGGGTGAGCACCGCGTCGGCCAGTGGGAGCACGACGTCGTCCAGTTCGTCGTCGCGATGACAGATCGGTGCACCGCTCGCGTTCGCCGACGTGACGACGAGTGCCACGTCGCCGGCGACCACCCGCCAGGCGTCGAACAGCAGATGCTGGAGCGGCGTCGACGGCAACATCACGCCGACGAGCGGATCGTCGGGCGCGACCAACGGCGACAGCGATACGTCCTTCAGGGCCTCCAGCAGAACGATCGGCGCAGCCGTCGAGGCGAGCTCGCGGGCTTCGACGGCGCCGACACGGGCGAGCCGCCTCGCTGCGTCGAGGTCGGGAACCATGACGGCCAACGGCTTGTCCGGCCGCGCCTTGCGTCGACGCAACGTGCGGACTGCGGTGTCATCGTCCGCCCGGCACACGAGTTGGAAGCCGCCGAGCCCCTTCACCGCCACGGTCCCGCCCCGCTCGAGCACGTCGACGGCACGACCGACGCGCGAGCCCGGGTCGTCGACGGTGGCGCCGAGGTCCGCGTCGTCGGGTGTCCGCCACTGCAACCGGGGCCCACAGTCGTGACAGCCGATCGGCTGGGCGTGGTGGCGGCGATTGCTCGGATCGTCGTATTCGGCGCGGCACGCCGAGCACATCTCGAACGAGGCCATCGTGGTGGACGGGCGGTCGTACGGGAGGTCGCGGATGATGGTGAACCGCGGTCCACAGTTCGTGCAGGTGATGAACGGGTGCCCGAACCGGCGGTCGTGCGGGTCCCGGAGTTCGGCGACGCAGTCGTTGCAGACCGCGGCGTCGGGCGGGACGAGCGACTTGGGGCCGGCGTCGGTGTCGCTCGCAACGATCGTGAATCCGACCGGGGCCGACGCGGCCGCCATCGGTTCGCGCCGGACGGACGTGATTCGTGCGAGCGGTGGCGCATCGCTGACGAGCCGCTCAGCGAACTCGTCGAGCGTCGCCCGCTGAGCCGCAGCCTCGACGAACACCGCGGTCGAGGAGTTCCACACCGTTCCGTTGACGTCCAGCGCGGCGGCGAGCCGGGCCACGAACGGTCGGAATCCGACACCTTGGACGACCCCGGTGAGCGTGATGCGTTCGCACGCCGCGTCGTCGTGCTCGACCACGCCGGTGTCTGCGCCGATGACGGCGTGGCCGGCTGGGCCGGCGCCGTCGACGAGCGTCATCCGCTCGCTCCCGCCGTGAGCTGCCACATCGTGATCCGGTTGTTGCCGGAGTCGGCGACGGCGAGCCGGATCGTGCCGTCGTCGCCGCGGTGGGTGCTGAGTCCGTACGGCCAGCAGAAGGTGTCCTCGCCGACGAGATCCCAGCGGTTCTCGCCGCTGGTCGTGATGTCGTGTTGGCCGAGTACGCGGTCCGCAGGCGTGTTCGTTGCCGTCGGGACGGCGTCCCACACGAGCACACGGTTGTTCGCCGTGTCTGCCACGACCATGACTCCGTCGTCGCGCTCCGCTACGACCATGTCCCCATCGTCGCGCTCCGTTGCGACCGTGTCACCCTCGTCGCGCTTCGCTGCGACCGTGCCACCGTCGGGTGCGAGCACGTCGACGGCGTACGGGAACCGCAGCGACGTCGCGGACTGTGGTGCATACGGGAACTCGCCGGCGGTCTCGAAGTCGGGTTGGCCGAACACGAGATCGGCAGCGACGTCGCGGTCCGGGCCGCGAGTCGGCACGCCCGGTGACGCATCGACGTCGGTCCACCCGAGCAGACGATGGTTGCCTGCATCGGCGATGAACAGGCGACGACCGTCGGACGCCAGATCGTGGGGCCAGCGGAACGAGTGGGAGCCGAGCTGGCCGCCGTTCTCGTCACGTGAGTGGGCGTCGGATTGGCCGACGACGACCGCCGGCGGTTCGTCGGGTTCGGGGACTCCGTCCCAGGCGAGGAGTCGGCGGTTCCCGGTGTCCGCGACCCAGAGTCGGCCGCCGACCATGGCGATCCCGAACGGCCAGTAGAAGCCGAGCGGTCCGCACCCGCTGCCGCGGTTCTCGTCGACCGACTCGGCGTCGGGTTGGCCGACCACCACGTCGGGCGCGACGTCCGACGTGGTGGGCACGTCGTCCCAGATCAGGATCCGATGGTTCCATGCGTCGGCAACGACGAGCCGGCCATCGTGCACGAGCACGCCGGTCGGCAGTCGAAGCCCGCCTCGCGGCCCGCGACCGCCGGCCTGCGCACCTTCGGTGTGGAAGTCGGGCTGACCGAGGACGACATCGGCGGGCGAGTGCGATGCGGGCGTCGGATCGTGCCAGATCAGGATCCGATGATTGCCGGTGTCGACGGCGATCAGCCGCTCACCGTCGAGCCACACACCGCGTGGTGCGTACAGCTGCGACGGGGTCGGCGCTGCGTCCGGCAGCGCCAGCCCACCCGGAGCAAGGGCGCCCAGCCAGCCCACCGGCTGCGCTCCCCCGGCTGCGTCGCCTGCGACGGCCGTCGGAGCGCTGAATCCGGTGGAGACTCGGACGTCGAGCGTCACGGTGTCCGCGCTCGGATCCACAGGTGGTCGTCGTCGACACGCGACGGCACCTGGTCGAGCTGCGCGCCGGGCGACGAGACGCATTCACCCGACGCGGCGTCGAACGTGAACCCGTGCCACGGGCAGGTGATGAGCCCGTCGCCGAGCAGTCCGCCGTCGAGCGACAAACCCTGGTGGACGCACGCGTTGACGAAGACGTGGAACTCGGTCCCACCTGCACGCGTCACGACGAAGCTCGCTGCTGGCCCGTGGTCGTCGGCGGGGACGTCGACGCGGTGAAGTCGCTCTGCGCCGAGCTCGTCGAGGAGCGGACCGCGTACCCATCCGGTCTCGGCCGGTGTGCGCCGACGGAGCGACGAGACCGGGATCAGCGTTTCGGCCGGTTCGTCCGGGGCGACGTCGATCGAGGTGATCTCGTCGACGTGGGTGGTCAGCGCCTCGGCGACCGTCGCCCGCAGCGTCTCGGTCGACATCGAACAGCCGTTGCAGCTGCCGACGAGGCGAACGGTGGCGACCGACCCGGCAACCGACACGAGTTCCACACCCCCGCCGTGCGAGGACAGATACGGCCGGATCGTGTCGAGCGCACGCTCCGCTCGTGTGGCCGGATCGGCGCGGATGATCCCGTGTAGCGCGAACACCGCTCGGACGTGCGGATCGTCGACGAGCTGGAACAGCAGTTCCTTGCCGCGAGGATCGTCGCGCAGCGTGCGGACGATCGAGACCAGGGCCGGACGGTGGAACGCCTCGACCGAGTCGGCGAGGTCCGCGGCGACTCGCGCCGCGTCATCGTCGAGGTCCTCGAGCTCGGCGCGGGCGGTGTCGACACATGCTGCGAGCCGCTCGAACTCGTCGACGTCGGACGAGACCGCGTCGCCGTCGTCGGCGGTCGAACCGTCCACGGCGGCGGGTCGCTCGGCGATCGTCACGACGACACCTCACCGTCGCCGACACCAGCGCCTGCGTCCTGGCGGACGATCGACTCCTGCTTGGCGACCTCGTCGAGAATGCCCCTGATCGACATGACGGCGTCGTGGTCCTCGAATTCCTCGAACAAGGAGCGAGCTTCGTGCAGCTTCGACTTGGCGTCGTCGAACACGCCGAGATGCGCGAGCGCGTTGCCCTGGTTGGCGAGCACGCGTGCGCGACCCTGCGGATCGCGTTCGCGGGTGCGGTGCTGGAGCACGCCCTCGTACAACCCGATGGCCTCGGCGATGTTGTCCGCCTGGTGCGTCGACGGCATGTAGACGAGAGCGTTGGCGAGGTTCAGCTGCGTGCTCGACCACCGTTCGTAGTGGGTCTCCGGCGTGAAGTGATTCAGTGCCTCGCGCATCGACTGGACGGCGACGCCGGTCCGAAGCAGGTCGGTGGCCTCGTTCATCGGCATCATCAGGTACGCCAGTCCGAGGTTCGCGTTGGCGATCGCAACGGTTTCGGGTGCGACGTCGGCGTTCACCAGCGCGAGCGCCTGGTGGTAGTGATCGATCGCCTGCTGCATGAGGCGTGGCGCCGCCTCTGACATCTCCTGGAACATCGCGCCCGCAGCGACGTGCAGCTCGGCACGGCTGGCGAACAGCTCCGTGCCCTCGAGATGGTCGATCGCCGCCTGGAAGGTGACGGCGGCGCGCTGGGTTCCGCCTTCGTCGAGCTGAACGTTCGCGAGCTGTCCCATCAGTTGGCCGGTGAGCGCCGGGCTGACCGATCGTGCCGCCTGAGCGGCTGATTCGAGATCGTCGGCCGCATCCCCCGAGCGGCGAGCCTCCAACGCCGCCGTGGCGTGGGCGGCGTACACCAGCGAGGCGAACTCGCCCGTCGCTGCGCCGACCGCCGGCGGCATCGCCCGGAGGCCGACGACGAACGCGATCGTCTCGACGAACGTCCGGAGCTCGACCGCGCCGTTGTCACCTGCTGCGGCCGACGCCATCACGTCGGCCAGGAGCAGGTCGAGCGCATCGGCGGCCGGGTCGAGGACGAAGCGGTTGATCCGCGCGACGAGGTCGTCGCCGACGAGCGCGTCGAGCGCGGCATCGAGATCGCCGTCGAGCGCAAGCCGGTAGAAGCCCAGGCCTTCGGGGAGCTCGGCCGGCAACCGGCCGGCCACGAGCTCGGTGCGTGCGTCGTCGTGGCCCGGCCCGTCCGGGATCAGGAGATAGCCCGCCGGGAGGGGGAAGACCCCGATCGGTTGCGGCCGCGCGATGACGGTGGCACCGGTGTCGGCGTGCTCGATCGTGATGTCAGCCATGGATGGGTCCTTCGATGTCTCGGTCGGCCGCCCGCCGGATCCAGGAGGCGGCGATCTCGGCGTGGCGCCGAGTCGGGTAGTCGTTCACGGTGCGCCGTATCGCTCCGTCGTGGAAGACGACGCTGATCTCCACGATCCAGCGCCCTCGATCCTCGCGAACGTTGGTATCGACAGCGATCGCCTCGTCACCGGTGCCGGGCGCTCGGTCGGGCGGAGCGGGCACCGCCGCGGCCCGGTCGTCCGGCTCGTCGCGCTCGGGGCCATCGGTCATGCTCCGATCGCGATGCGCAGCGCGCCCTGCTGATCATCCCAGATCGCCGGCCGCTCCCCGACCGGTTGCACCCCGTCCGGCAGCGCTTCCCAGATCAGGGTCGAGCGATCGCCGGCGGCGTTGCGCTGCTTGAGCAGCAGCCCGCCGTTCTCCGGGCCGATGAGTGGCAACAACCACAACTCGTCGCCGCGCGTCGTCGCCACCAGCGCGTCGGTCGGGAAGTGCCGTGCGGCCAAGTCTGCGCCGAGCCGAAGTGAGCCGTCGGCGGTGAACTCGACGGTGGGCGCCTCGGCTGGTCCGGCCGGCTCGGTCGGCACGTCGAGCATGTCGCGGACGAGTGACTTGACGTCGTGCATCGACGTTTCGACGCGTTCGGTGAGCGATGCGCCCGGCTCGGTCGACTCGATCTCGATCAGGAACACGGTGATGTCGTCGGGGTAGTCGTCGCCCAACAGCCAGCGACCGAACGACAGCGCATGATCCCACCGGAACTGGTGCATGTGCAGCCCGTCGAGCGACGGCAGGTCCTCCAGCTCCTCGCCGGGCACCCGATAGATCGTCCCCGGTTCCGCCCCGGTGGCCGCCGCATCGACGATCACGACGCGTCGGGCACCGCGCATCTTGAACGCCACGTCCATCCCTGCCGTGCCGCCGTCGACGATCGTCACCGAGTCCGGGACGCCCTCCTCCCAGAGGTGGCGGATGAGGATCGGTCCGACCGCGTCGTCGCCGCGCAGGAGGTTGCCGCAGCCGACGACGACGGTCTGGCCGTTCGGGTGCGCGCTGAGCGAGTCGTCGAGCGCGATGCGGCGGGCGTCGTCGACCGACAGCGTCACGGTGCGATCACGCCGACGCTCGGCTCGCTCCGTCGTTCGCTCGGCGCACGAACACGTCGGCTCACACCATTCCGTTGATGACGAACTTCGACAGTTCCTTGCCCGTCTTGCCGTCGTAGGCGTGGACGGTGCAGACGAGGCAGGAGTCGAACGATCGGGCGACGTGACCGAGTTCGACCGGGTCGTTGACGTCGACGATCGGCGAGCCGACGAGCGCCTGCTCGATGGGGCCGAGCGTGCCCTCGCCGTCACGCGGACCGATGTTCCAGGCGGTCGGGGTGACGACCTGGTAGTTCTCGATCTTGCCGTCCTCGATCACGATCCAGTCCGACAGCGAGCCCCGGGCCGCCTCGGTCGAACCGAAGCCCTTGCCCGACGCATGCTCGACCGGCTTGGTGTGGAAGCTCTCGGCGAGGTCGAGGTCGTCGAGCCACTTCCGAGCCCACTGGAAGTACTTCGGACCCTCGTGCA
>JBCBDK010000040.1:0-13282 GCA_038529675.1 Actinomycetota bacterium | reverse complement strand
GTTGCCGGCGAGCCCGACGCGGACCTGGTCGGCCGACAGCAGCAGCTCGTCGAGGGCAGCGTCGCCGGTGAGCGCTCCGCCGTTCTCGTCGTACCAGAGGCCGTTGATGAGCCCCTGGTTGTCGAGCAGCGCCTGGCCGTCGTCGAACGGTCCGCCACCGCGCACCGCATCGCGAAGCCGGTCCGAGAAGGTGCCGATGCCGGTACCCGCCATGTTGAGCTGGGTCGCCTGTTCGAAGCGGGCGTCGTCGGCGACCTCGCCGAAGTTCCAGCCCTCGCCGTAGAGGTAGATCGACGAGCCATCGACCCCATCGTCCTCGAGCGTCAGCTCGTCGAGTGCGGCGCGGACGTCGAGCATGTTCTGCTTGCTGTGGTGGCCCATCAGATCGAAGCGGAAGCCGTCGACCTTGTACTCGGTCGCCCAGGTGACCACGGAGTCGACCATCAGGCGACCCATCATCTCGTGCTCGGTCGCCGTGTTCGCGCAGCAGGTGGACGTGGCGACCGTGCCCGTCTCGTCGAGGCGGTGGTAGTAGCCGGGCACGATCCGGTCGAGGACCGAGGTCTCGGCCTGGCCGGCCGAGTTGGTGTGGTTGTAGACGACGTCCATCACCACCCGCAGGTCGGTCTGATTCAGTGACTGGACCATCGAGCGGAACTCGCGGATCCGGCGGCTGCCGTTCGGCCGTGTGGAGTACGAACCTTCGGGCACCGTGTAGTGGTAGGGGTCGTAGCCCCAGTTGAAGCCGTCGAGGTCGTTGATCGCGGACACGGCCGCCTGCTGCTGGTCGGAGTCGGGTGCGTAGGTCGCGAGCAACTCGGCGTCGACCTCTTGACGCAGCGCCGGGTCCTCCTCGATCGTCGCGATGTCGAACACGGGCAACAGGTGGATGTGGGTGAGGCCCGCGTCGGCGAGCTCGGCGAGGTGCTGCATCCCGTCGGAGCGAGGCCGAGTGAAGGCGCCGTAGGTGCCCTGCAGCCGCCGGGGGACCGTCTCGTCGGAGATCGAGAAGTCGCGGACGTGGAGCTCGTAGACGGAGATGTCCTCTGGCGACACGAGCTCGGGCTTCTCGGTTCGGTCCCAGTTCCACGGGGTGTGTCGGCGGTCGTCGAGGTCGACGATCTGCGTTCGCTCGGAGTTCAGCGACAGCGACAGCGAGTACGGATCGGTGACGAGGTTCGTCTCGACCGACCCGGTCGAGGGCGCGAACACCTCGACCTCGAACAGGAAGAAGTCGTTCTTCCAGTTGGTTCGGCCGGTGACCGACCAGACGCCGTCGTCCGAACGGACCATCTCGACCGTCTCGAACGAGTCGGTCCGGGAGTTCTCGTAGTGGCGCAGTACGACGGTCTTGGCCGTGGGCGCCCAGACGCTGATCGTCGGCGTCGGGCCGTCCCAGGTGACCCCGAGTTCGGTGTCGGTCGCGTAGAGGTCATCGAGGACGCCGGGGATCTGGAGTCCGGTGCCGTCGAGTCGGACGCCGTCGGGGTCGATCATCACGACGGCGAGCTGGCCGGTGAGGAGGTCGCCGATGCCGGCGCGGTCGTCTGCGGCGATCTGCAGGGTCGGCAGCCCGCCGAGGTGCTTGAAGCCCTCGACGTCGGTCGGGTACGTGCCAGCCTTCGTCAGCTCGACGCAGTCGCCGCCGGCGATGCCGTCCTCGGTCAGCTCCATACCGCCCTCGGGTGCACCGCAGAGCAGGTACGTGTTCGCGCCGGACTCGGCGGTCGCCCATACGATCGTGGACTCGTCGACCCAGTGCGCGCGCTCCTCGGTGAGGTCGCCCTGGACACCTGGTCCACCGAGCAGGGGGAGGAGGTAGGGGGTGCCCTCCGGGTCGGCGCCGGAGAGCTGGAACACCTCGTGGCCGAACAGCTCGAGGTTCAAGAACTGGTCGGGACCGGGGTCCTTCTCGTCGCCGCGGTGGATGATGTAGGCGAGCTGTGTCGCCCCGTCGACGAGTGGCACTCGGTACACCGCGCCGAACTTCGAGAACTCGTCCGGGCGGACCGGATCGGGCCACTGCGTCGGCGACTCGGCGCCCTCCCACACGTGGAGGCCCCAGAAGTCGTTGAAGTCCGACGACGTCGGGTCGCCGTAGTCACCGTCGGGACGGTGGTAGTGGATCTCGACCTCGTTCACCGCTGCAGCCCGGGTCCCGAACACGGTCTCGTCGCCCGACTGGACGAAGATCGAGGCGTCGTCGGCCGGGACCATCGACTGGTCGGGCCCCGGATCCTTCTCGTCGCCGCGGTGGATGATGAAGTTGAGCGGCTGGCTCACGTCACCGACCGCGATCTCCCAGTAGGCGCCGTCGTCCTCGATGCGGGTCGGCGGCTTTGGTGACGTCCACTCGGTGAGCTCTGATGCGTCGGCGCCGTCGCCCCAGATGTGGAGGCCCCAGAAGTCTTCGTAGTTCGACGACGTGGGGTCGCCGTAGTCGCCGTCGGGGCGCTGGTAGCGAAGAGTCACGTACCCCTGCGCCTCGGCTTGGTTGGAGTACGCGTTGGGGTCGTCCTGGCGGAGCCAGATCTCGGGGGTGACTGCGGGGTCGAACGAGCGGTCGTCCTGCGTGCCGTCCTTCGTGTCGCCGCGGTGGACGATGAAGTTGATCGGCTTGCCCGTGTCCTGGAGCGCGATCCAGGCGAACCGCCCGTACTCGTCCTCACCGAGGAAGGGCTTCGGCGACGGCCACTCGGTGACCTCCTCGGGGGCGATCGCCTCGCCCCACAGGTGGAGTCCCCAGAAGTCGTTGAAGTCGCCGGTCGTCTCGTCGCCGTAGTCACCGTCGTCGCGGAGGTAGTGGACGATGGCGTAGGGGAGGTCGCTCGGCGGCTCGGGAATCACTTCCTCGCCGACGATCGCGCTGACCTTGTCGGAGGCGAGGTTGCCGGCGGCGTCCTCGACGATCGCCTTGTAGGTGACGATCGCACCGACCGGGAGGTCGGACACGTCGTGGTACACGCGGTAGGGAGCGTTGTCGTCCGAGCCGATGACGGCGTAGTCGCCGCCGTCGACCGAGACGGCGAAGGTGACCTGGGCGAAGCCGCCGTCGGTCACGTCGGCCGACACGGGTACGTTGCCGGTGAGTTCGCTGTCGGCGGCGGGCTCGACCATCGCGATCGCGGCCGAGCCGTCGGTGTCGACGGTCGTCTCGGCGCGGAGCACGACGGCACCGAGCGCCGGCACGTCGACGGTCAGGTTGCCGTCGGCGTCGGAGGTCGCGCCGGACGAGCCGAGGATCGGCGTCCACGTGGCGTTCGACGTGTCGGTGCCGAACGTCGCCGACGCGGCGGACTCGCTGTTGTTGAGCGCGACGACGTACTCGACCTGCTCGGTGGCCTCGATGCGGCTGAATGCGAACACGCCGGCCGAGCCGGACGCCGACCGGGTGATCTGCGCGCCGGTCTGGAGCGCCGGGTGCGCCGAGCGGATGGCGGCGAACTCCGAGATCGCGGTGAAGAGCGGGTGTGTCTGGTCGAAGTTCGAGTCGGCCGTCGTGGCGTCCGTGCCGATCAGATCGTCGTCGTTGTACGACGCGACCTGGCTCGGGAACATGTTCTGGCGTGCGTCCTGATCGCCGCCGTCGCCGACGAAGCCCTGCTCGTCGCCGTAGTAGACGACCGGGCGGCCACGGGTGAAGAAGTTCAGGGCGTAGCCGAGCGTGACACGGTCGGCCTGCTCGGCGTCGCTCGACGACGGGTCTGCGCCGCGAACGGTCTGCGCGAATCGACCGGTGTCGTGGCTGCCGATGAACGTGGCGAGGCTGTGCGCCGACGAGTCGTGGTCGGTGTAGTGGTCGTCACTCGCGAAGAAGTCGGCGAGCTCGGTCGTCGGCGCCGAGGTGGCGAACCGC
Source organism: Actinomycetota bacterium (assembly GCA_038529675.1). Classification (GTDB taxonomy): domain Bacteria; phylum Actinomycetota; class Acidimicrobiia; order Acidimicrobiales; family Ilumatobacteraceae; genus Ilumatobacter_A. The sequence goes on along the minus strand of JBCBDK010000040.1, from coordinate 9,426 downwards.
TTGGCCGCCGAGTCGAAGCCGAAGTCGAGCGTGCCTTCGAAGTCGAGCTCGGTGGAGTAGCGGGCGCGGAACTCGACCGACTCGCCGAAGACCTCGCCGAACATGATGAAGTCGTCGTCGCCGAGCGACTCGGCGTGCTCGAAGATCGCTGGGACGAAGGCCTCCCAGAAGCCGTCGCTCACGTGCTTGACGGTGTCGACGCGGAAGCCGTCGATGCCGAACTCCGTGATCATGTTCTGGTGGATGTCGATCATCCCGTCGACGACGACGGGGTGCTCGTGGAACAGGTCGTCGAGGCCGAAGAAGTCGCCGTACTGGCTGTTCTCGCCGACGAAGGTCGAGTTGCCGCGGTTGTGGTAGTAGATCGGGTCGTTCAGCCAGGCCGGGGCCTTGGCGGTCTCCTCGCCGGCCGGGATGACCGGGGTGTAGGGAAAGCTCGTGGCGGGGTCGAGGTCGGGGAACGTGCCCGTGCCTTCGAAGTCGCGGTCGTCGAAGACGTTGCCGTCGGCGTCGGTGTAGGGGAAGTCGGCCTTGTTGCGGTAGGAGAACACACCCTCCTCGTAGGTGATCACGTCGCCGGTGTGGTTGGGGACGACGTCGAAGAGCACCTTGATGCCGCGCGACTGTGCGTCCGCGACGAATGCCTGCATCTCGGCGTTGGTGCCGTAGTGCGGGTCGATCTGGGTGTAGTCGACCTGCCAGTAGCCGTGGTACGACGACGACTCAGAGCCCGGGCCGCCCTCGGTCTGCACGTAGTCGTTCTTGAAGGGCGGGGTGATCCAGATCGCGGTCGTGCCGAGCGACTCGATGTAGTCGAGCTGGCTCACGAGGCCGGCGAGATCGCCGCCGTGGTGGAACGCCTTGTCGGTCGGATCGAAGCCATGCTGGAGACGGTCGCCAGTCAGTCCGGCCTGGTCGTTCGAGGGGTCGCCGTTCTCGAACCGGTCGGTCATGACGAAGTAGATCGACTCGTCGGCGCCCGGGCGCGCAGCGTCGGAGACGAGCAGTTCATCGCCGGGCTCGATGGCGCCCGAACCGCCGCCGCCCGACGTGGTGATCGTGATCTCGTTGGTCGCCGAGACGAACTCGAACGTGACGGTCTGGCCGTCGGTGACGGTGAAGGTGATGTTGTCGCCGTTGGCCACGCCGCCAGCGCCGTAGTTCTCGTCCCAGGCCTCGTTGATCGCGGCCTTGCCCTCGTAGGACCCAGCCGGAAGGTCACTCGTCGAGAACGTGTAGGTGCCGTCGCCGTCGAGGTCCTGCAGCCACGTCGCAAGGCAATCGGGCTGCCAGTCGTCGGTGCAGCCGAGCTCGCTCTGGAAGCTGCCGGGCGCGGTCACGATCCGCTCGTTGACGTTGTCGGCGACCCAGTGCGTCTCGTGGGAGTAGTAGAAGCGGACCGGTTGCTCGTCGGCGAGCGAGAGCGCGATGTTGTCGCCGCCGCCGTTGGCGCCATAGCTCTCGTCCCACGTGTCGTTGAGCGGGACCTTGTACTCCCAGTCGCCCGCCGGCACCGAGAACTCGCCACGCCACACCGAGTCGCCGGGAGCGCCGATCACACTCGACAGATCGGTGACGGCACAATCAGGCTGCCAGTCGCCGGGGCAGCCGAGCTCGTCCTGCAAGCTGCCCGCGATCGACACCGATGTGGGTGCCGGCGTGTGATCGGCGTTGCCGATCGCCGGTAGCAGCGTGGCGGTCATCGCGATGGTGACCACTGCGGTCACCCCGACGGTCGTCGCATTCGTGCGGCCCATGCCTGTTCCCCTTCATTCCCCGTGCTGTCTCGGCGCCGCCCCCGTCGCCGCTGCCGACCGTAGGCCCAACCCGGTCGACATGCAAGAAAACCCGTCACGAATTTCTGCAAGCATGGGGATTCGTTGCAGCAAGCGGTGTCGCCGGGCGCGCGCCGCGAAGACCACGCATCGCAACGACATGGATCACGCCTGGGGTCAGACCCAGAACGTGATGTCGGATCACGCCTGGGGGTCAGACCCAGAACGTGATGTCAGGTGGCGGCGTCGAGGTAACGCTTCACGGTCTGGTGGAGGTGACGCGGACGTACCTCCTGGTAGTTGCCGAGCGTCTGGCCACGCTTCTTCGACGAGCGGAACCCGCGGGTCTGTGCCGCCAGGTTGGTGGTGTCCTGGTCGAGGACGACCCCGAGTGAGCCCGGCACGCCGGGCACGGTCGTGTAGCTGTCGTCCACGTCGAGGTCGAACGGCTCGGCCGGATCGGGCACGTCACCCGATCGCGGCCGTGGCCGCAAGAAGAGCACCTCGTAGATGCACCGATCCACGCCGCCCTGGCGGGGGTCACCGTCGGGACGGAATCGGTAGACCATCGGGATCTGGAGACCGGGGAAGAAGAACGCGTTCGGGAACGCGAAGTACTCGATCGAGTCGATCGTCTCCGACACCGAGTACCCCGACAGGTCGACGTCGTACGCCTCGCCGAGGACCCCCTGCATGTGCCGGGCGTACACATCGCGGGCGCGCTCGCCGTCGGGGATCTCGGGCACGTCGTGCCCCGGGTTCTTGCGGGCCATCAGCATCTCGAGCAGCTCCTGCTCCGACGGCCGGTCGGCGTCGGGCACGTGCGGGCTCGTCGTGGCGATGGTGTGGACGAAGCGGCTCACGTGCTCTCCGAACACGTCGTACTGCGCGTTGGCGTCGCCGGCGGTCATCAGCGACTGACTGTGTGTCTCGAGGATGTGGTACGCCTCGAGAAACGCGCTCGCCGCTGCCTTCCAGTTTGCGGGGAGCCGCTTGCGGACGTGGACCTCGACGTAGCGCTCGGACAGATCCCACCCGGCCTCTGCGAAGTGGCGGGGCAGGGCACCGAGGTAGGTCTCGAGGTCGGCTGCACGGAGATGGTCGGCGCAGTCGTCGAAGTTGACCCACACGAACCCACCCCACCGCCCGACGCGCAACTGCGGCAGGGAGGCATCGTCGGGCTGGAGGTGGGGAAAGTCCCATCCACACGGTTGGTCGACCAGCTCGCCCTCGAGATCCCAGGTCCAGCCGTGGAATGGACAGCGCAACTTCGGTGAGTAGCCGTCGGACGCCGGCTGCTTGAGCTGCGTGCCGCGGTGCAGACACGCATTGTGAAACGCCCGGATGGAGCCGTCGGGTCCTCGCACGACGATCGCCGAGCGGTCGCCGATGTCGTACACGTAGTAGTCGCCCGGCTCGGGGACGTGTTCCTCGCGGCATGCCCACTGCCAGGTGCGGCCCCACATGTGGTCGAACTCGGCCTCGGCGTAGTCGGGTGAGGTGAACTCGTCGTAGGAGATGTCGTGGTCGCCGATGAACTCGTACGACTCCTCGAGGATCGGCCCTGGTGCGGGGGTCGAATCGCCGAGGATGATGTCGCGGGTGCTCGGCCCGGGGCAGCGCGCCTCGCCAGGGTTGACGTTGACGCTGGTCTCGCTGACGCTCATGCCGGTGGGCCCCCGTCGTCGGGTTCGATTCGGATCTCGAGGTTCGAGAAGTGGAACGCGATCGTGTCGTCGAGCACCTCTTGGAGTTCGACGATGTTCCCGTCGGGGTCGCGGCCATAGATGGCGCGCAGCTTCGTGCCGTCTGGAGCCCGTCGGGAGAAACTCATCCCGAGCTCCACGAGGCGATCGAACTCGGCGTCGATGTCGACGACGTCGAAGCACAGGTGTGTGTAGCCGTGGTCGCTCGGCGGATGCGTGGGATCCTTCGGAACCGGCGTCGGCGCGGTGTACTCGAACAGTTCGAGGTGCACGTTGCCCACGCGCACCATGCGTTGCCGCGCCGCGGAGCCGGAGAGGTCGATCATCGAGTCGACGCGCAGGTTGTCGGCCCAACTGGTCTCCATCACGGTTTCCGCGCCGAGCGCCGCCACATAGAACTCGGTCAGCCGATCGAGGTCGGGCGTGGAGATCGCGACGTGGTGGATGCCTCGGACGGTCACGGTGCCACGGTACGAAACGAGGTCGGCCCATCTCGTACCGTGGGTTCATGACGGTCACCGAGACCTCGAGCACGAGCACCCAGCCGGTCCACGTGCGCGGCACGCCGCGCGACAAGGCACCCGAACCGACGCTGTCGTCGAACCCGATCACGGGTGAGCGTTACTGGTCCCAGGAGTTCTTCGAACGAGAATGGGACGGCCTGTGGCCCCGTGTGTGGCAGGTCGCAGGCCGCGTCGAGCAGATCCCCGAACCCGGCGACTACGTCACCTACGAGATCGGCCGCGATTCGATCATCGCGGTGCGCGGCGACGACATGGTCGTGCGCTGTTTCTACAACGTCTGTCAGCACCGCGGGAACCGGCTCGTCACCGCGGAGACCGGCACGCTCGCCACCGGCGAGTTCCAGTGCGCGTACCACGGGTGGCGCTTCGCCGCCGACGGGGAGTGCACCTGGGCGTACGACGAGGACGACTTCCGTCCCGAGTTCCAGGGGGGTTCACCCTGCGGCAACCGCAACCTGGTCGAGGTACAGAGCGACACGTGGGCGGGCTTCATCTGGTTCAACATGGACGACGGGGCGGCGTCGCTCAGGGAGTGGCTCGACCCGGTCGCCGACCACCTCGACGTGTACCGGATGGAGGACATGCGTCGGACTCACTGGGTGACGGTCATCGGCGACTGGAACTGGAAGTGTGTGCAGGACAACTTCAACGAGAGCTACCACCTGCCGTTCGTGCATCCCCAGACGCTTGCGTCGATGAACGAGCATCACTCCGGCTGCCAGTTCGACCTGTACCCGTCGGGCCATGCGCGGATGCTGATGCCCGGCGGTGGCCCGGGCCCGCAGTACGAGGGCAAGCCCGATCGGACGCTCAAGTCGCTCGGCGCCGACCTCGAGTTCTGGGAGGTGGACCCCGAGCCGTACCTCGACGACCTGCCGTCGCTGCGGCTCGCGCTTCAGCAGGCGAAGCGTGAGCGGGGGGCGGAGAAGGGCTACGACTTCTCCGGCTACTCCGATGAGCAGTTGACCGACAACTACCACTACACGGTGTTCCCGAACATCTCGTTCTCGATGAAGCCCGACGGCTGCATCTGGCTACGTGGAACCCCACATCCGACCGATCCCGAGAAGTGCATCTTCGACATGTGGTATCTGACCGCGTTCCCCGAGGGCGTGAAGGAGTACTGGTCGAACTCGATGCGCGAGTGGGTGTCGATCGACAAACCCGCCGACCACGTCGTCGGTGCGGCGGACGAGGTGAGCTGCGGGCCGGGCATCGATCAGGACGTTGCGATCTGGACCACCCAGCAGCAGGGGCTGCGGTCGCGCGGGTACCGCGGCGAGTACCTGCCGTGGCAGGAGCGGCGGATCAAGTACTTCCACGACAACATCGATCGCTTCGTCGAGATGGGACCCCTGTGACCGAGCCGGTCGTCGACAGTGCTCGGAGCGACGACGCGTTCGACCTCGGCGATCTGTCCGATCTCGGCGAGGGGCAGATGCGGTGCTTCCCCGACGTCGACACCGACGGCGTCCTCGTCTGTCGGGTCGACGGCGAGCTGTTCGCGATCGAGGACAACTGCAGTCACGCCGAGCAGAAATTGAGCGAGGGTCGCCTCCGGCGGGGGATGATCACCTGCCCGAAGCACGGTGCGGCGTTCGACGTGCGCGACGGCTCCCACCAGAGCCCACCGGCATACACCGGCATCGCGACCTACGAGGTCACCGAGGCCGACGGCGGGGTCACCGTGCGCCGCCGCTCAGCAGCGATGCCGGCCGACACCGGCCCCTCCGCGCCTCGCATGCGCTGATCCGTCCGGGTCCGAGGCGGACGGGTCGCTCGGCCTACGTTTGCGCCATGAGCGGCGCCGTTCCCACCACCACCTCCGAGATCACCGTCGACTGGCTGACCGAGGCGTTGCGATCCTCGGGGACCATCGGCGAGACGGCGTCGGTGTCCTCCGTCCGCGTCGACCCCCAGACGGGCGGCGTGGGCTTCATGGGCGAGGTCGGCAAGCTCGTCCTCGACTACGACGGTGCGCCGGATGCACCGACCTCGATGGTGGCGAAGTTTCCGACGCAGTCGCCGGAGGTGATGGCGATGATGCACCCGACCCGGGTGTTCGAGCGCGAGCACCGCTTCTACGAGGTGCTCGCCCACGAGACGCAGGTGCGGACGCCCGACGTCTACCACGTCACGTGCGACACGTCGGACGACCCCGCCGCCGAGCGTTACCTACTCCTGATGGAAGACCTCGGTGGCCTGACGCTCGGCGACCAGGTCGCTGGAGTATCTCCGGAGCAGGCCGAGTCCGCCCTCGTGGGGCTGGCCAGGCACCACGCGCACTTCTGGAACGGTGCGGGGCTCGAGCAGGCGACGTTCGCACCCATCATCAACGGACCCCTGAACAAGGCAGGCCAGGGGATCTACTCGGCCTCGCTGCCGGGCTTCCGGGAGGTCTTCGGTTCGGCACTCCAGCCCGAGATGGTGCCGGTCGCCGACGCGTACACCGCAGCGCACCCGAAACTCCTCGACGCACTCGCTGCCATGCCGCACACGCTCGTCCACTTCGACTACCGCTCCGACAACCTGTTCTTCGAGGACACCGGCGACGGCACCGGCGACGTGTGCGTGATCGACTGGCAGTCGATCTCGATCGGCGGCGGCGCTGCCGATGTCGGCTACTTCCTGGGCCAGAACCTGTCGCCCGCGGAGCGCCGCGCCCACGAGGACGATCTGCTGCACCGATATCACGACACGCTGGTTGCCGGTGGCGTGACCGACTACGGCTACGACCGGTTCTTCCAGGACTACCGGCTCGGTGTCGTGTACGGCTGGGTGATCCCGGTGTTCGCCGTCGGCTCGCTCGACGTCTCGAGTGAGCGGGCGATGACGCTCTGGACGAACGTGCTCGAACGCGTACAGGACGCGATCTTCCACCACGGCGCCCAGGAGTTCGTCGTCTGACGACGAGCATCGTCAGCGCGGCCAGGGCATCTGGGCGAGGCGGCCGGTCGCCGACAGCGTCACCGACGCAACCCGGTCGTGTTCATCGCCGGAGAAGCAGACGTTCGTGGTCAGCGGGTCGTCGGTGGCGTGGTGTTCGACCTGGGTGCCGTCGGGCGAGACCGCCGTGATGCCGCCGTGGGCGATCGTCGCGACGCAGACCCACCCGGCTGCATCGACGGCAAGCGAGTCGAACAGGTGGTTTCCGGGTGCGCTGTAGAGCACGACGCTCGGATCGAACAACCCGGGCTTCTTCACCTCGCCGGGCGCGGTGATCACCCGCTGGTGCAGCCGCCCGGTGTGCGTCTCGGCCCAGTAGAGGCGATCGCCGTCGGGGGAGAGGCCGATCCCGTTCGGTGCCTCGGTCGGAAACACCACCTCGGTGATCGAGGAGCCGTCGAGACGGGCGTGATAGATGCCGGTCAGGTCGCTCGTGCGAGCGGCCCGGTCGCGGATGCCGTGGTCGGTGAACCACATCCCGCCGTGGCCGTCGAGCACGAGATCGTTCGGGGCGCGAAGCGGTCGCCCGTGGCACTCGGTGTAGAGGTCGGTCACCGTGCCGTCCGGATCGACGCGCTGGATGCGGCCACCGAGGTGGCGGTCGGGGTCGAACCGGCCCGGGAGGGTCAGCCCCTGGAACTCCTGTCTGGCGAACGCACGGCCGTTGTTGCAGATGTAGAACTCGCCCGCTGAACCGAGCGCAGCGCCGTTCGGACCACCGGCGATCTCGGCGATGGGCGTGGTCGAGCCGTCGGGATGGACGCGCGTCAGCCGTTCGCCGAGCATCTCGACCACGACGATCGAGCCGTCGGGCATGGCGACGGGGCCCTCCGGGAAGTCGAGTCCGTCGGTGATCGTGACGAGTTCGGGATGGAACTGTCGGACGTCGGGAGCGCTCATCGGGACATCCTCGTCGACGGGGAGCGGCCGGTTCGACCCCGGTCCGACCAGCGGAGCTGGGTACCGTTCTCCGGCGTGGCCATGACCGATCGGGACGAGATCGTCGACATCGCCGCTCGGTACACCTGGGCGATCGACACGAGGGACTACGGCGCCCTCGCTGACGTGTTCACACCGGACGCATACGCACTTCTCGGTGGCGAGGCCTGTCACGGGCTGGGCGCGATCCAGGATCGTGTGGCTCGAGCGCTCGACCCGCTCGACGCGAGTCAACACCTCGTCGGCAGCCACGTGGTCGATCTGGGGATCGAGGGTAACCCAGATCGGGCGAGGCATCGGTGCCAGTTCCAGGCGCAGCACTGTCGCGAGGGTGCGAACTACATCGTGGCGGGGAGCTACTCCGACCGCTTCGTCCGGACCGCCGACGGCTGGCGGATCGAACATCGCGTCCTCGACGTCACCTGGACCGAGGGCGATCTGAGCGTCCTCCGCCGCGGCTGACGACGGGGCCGATCCCGACCACTCCACGACGCGGTGACCGCGTCGATCGTGTGGTTTCGCTGAAGCGGCCACGCGGCACTCAAGTCCCGCGGTTCCGCTGCCGAGGACTCAGACGTCGATTTAGTGCTCAACAACTAGGACGTGAACGTGCCCACCCTCTCCGAAACCCAGTACGACATCATCGTCACCGCGATGACCGGTGCGACCGCGTGCCTCGGCGCAGCGCTGCTCTACTTCATCCTGGTTCGATCGACGATCGGCAAGGCGTACCACGCGGCGATGGGCGTCGCCTCGGTCGTCGTCGGCTTCGCAGCCTTCCACTACTTGACGCTGCTCGGCGGCTTCAAGGACAGCTACGAGCACGTGGGCGGCGAATGGATTCCCACCGGCATCCCGTTCCAGCACTCGCTCCGGTACATCGACTGGCTGGTGACGGTCCCGCTGTTGCTCGCCACGCTGGTTCTGGTCCTGCGTCTCGAGCGTGACGAGGCGCGCCGGCTCAACACGCGGCTCATGGTGGCTTCGGCGCTGATGGTCGCGCTCGGCTATCCGGGCGAGGTGTCCGACGACACGACGATCAAGCTCGCCTTCTGGGCGGCCGGCGTCGTGCCGTTCGCCTACATCATGTACCTGCTGTGGGTGGAGTTGAACCGTTCGCTGTTCCGATACTCCGACGAGGTCGGCCTCACGGTCGCCCGAGCCCGCATGACACTCGTCGTGTCGTGGATGGCCTACCCGGTTGCCTACCTGTTCCCGATCCTCGGCCTCGACGACGCCAACGGCGACGTGCTGCGCCAGGGGATCTACTCGACTGCCGACGTCGTCTCGAAAGCCGGCTTCGGCCTCCTCGTCTACCGCGTCGCACGGATCTTGACCGAGGAAGACGAACTCGGCATCAACGACAAGAGCACCCGCCAGGTCGACCTGGCCGACTCCGGTCGCGGCTACGACTCGTTGGGCATCTGACATGACCGCCCTCGATCAACCTCCGTCCGCGGACCGTCCTGGGCTCACGGCGGCTCAGATGTCGGCGCTCGGTGGCGAGTTGGCGGCGGCGCTTCACGAGTACGACAG
>JBCBDK010000039.1:0-13805 GCA_038529675.1 Actinomycetota bacterium | reverse complement strand
CGACGATGTCGACATCGCCGGTCGGCAGGCCCCAGCCCATCGTCTGCCGTGACGTGAGCACGGCGACCCGATCGGTGAGGCCGGCAGCGACGTCGTGTGCCGGGTCGAGCACCACGAGATGGCGTCGGCCGGTGACCTGGCCCTTCGTCGAGCCTGCGGGCACCATGCCCATGTCGTCGAGGAGGAACGGTTCGGACATGAGCACCGGGACGTCGACGTCGGCGAACTCGTCGCCGATCTTCGACGGACTGACCCGCGAGGTGACGACGACGAGGTCGGCGCCGGCGGCATCGGTGGCGGTGACCGTGTCGTCGTCCGCGACCGTGACGGTCATGCCGTCGGCCGTCATCCGGTCGACCGCCGGTTGTTCGGCGCTCGTGAGCGATTCGCTGCTCGTCACCCACAGGATCGCGGGGTCGACCGGGGCAGCACCGGGCTCGTCCGCGGTGACGGTGAGCGTGTCGGCGACGGTGAACTCGGTGTCGGTGACCGTCACTGTCAATACGAACGAACCGGGGCCGGGCAGGGTTGCAGTGGGGGTGGCTGAGTTCGGGTCGTCGAAGTTGACGTCGGCCGGGCCGGTCCAGGCGATGATGGGCGTGTCGACGGGAAGCCCGTCGTCGTCGACCGTGGCGGAGAGGTCCACATCCGCGGTTGCGCCGTTGAGTACCACGTCGATGTCGTCACCCGCGTCGACGGTGGGAGCGACGTTCACGGGATCGACCACGTCGCCCGATGCGAGCCACTCGATCGCTCGGTCGAAGAAGGCGGCGCCGTCGTCGGTCCATGCCGTCGGTGTCGCGAACGCGGGGAACAGGCCGACGCGCCGCGCCGGGGCGGGCCGATCGAACATCGCGGCGCCCGACTCGTACGCGAACACGACGGGCCGTGCCGATGAACGGGCCTCGGTGGCGATGACGTCGACGTCACCCGCAGGCGCGCCGAAGGTCTGTGCCAGGCGGTAGTCGGTCACCTCGACGTCGCCGATCGCGCCATCGGCGATCGGATGGGCCGGATCGACGATGCGAACGGCCGACGAGGACGGCGTCTGCCCGCTCGACCCGGCAGCGCCGAAGCCGAGATCGTCGTGCAGGAAGGGCTCCCACGTGATGAGCGGGACGGCGACGTCGGTGAAGGCGCTGCCGATCTGGCCGGCGCTGACGGTCGTCGAGACCACGACGACGTCGTGGTCGAGCACGGCCGCCTCGGGCGTGGACGACACGTCGTGGTCGTCGAGGAGGACGACGCTGTGGCCGGCATCGGCCAACCGATCGATCACGACCTGGTCGGCGGCGGGTGGCGAGGTCGCCGACCGAGTCACCACCAAGACGTCGAGCGGATCCGCCGCCGATGCAGGCGATGGCGTGGTCGCAGTCCCGACGAACGCGACGCCAACGCTGAACACGGTGACGAGCAGGGGCCATCGCTTCGCCTTCGATCGTGCCATGACCGTCCCTCCCGCTTGGCCGACGTCGCGAACAGTACCCCAGTTGCGACAGCTGGGATGACGGAATGATGCCGGGCCGGTCGGACGAGATGTACCCGGCACATCTCGTCCCGGGTTGCCGGTGCAGGGTCAGGTGGCGTGGGCGGTCTCGCCGGTCGGCGAGACCGCCCAGCGCAGGGTGCGGGTCGTCAGTTCGCCGAGCGCCCGGCCGACCGTCGCCTCGCTCACCGGCAGCCACGGCAGGCGCAGCGGCACCCGGGTCCATGCCGGCATCAGCGACACGGCGGCGGCACAGATCGCGAGGTACGGCGCGCGCCCGACGACCGGCAGGGGCGGCTGCAGCAGCAGGTAGCGGGCCGCGTCGCGCGCCTCGGGCGTGCCGCGCAGCTCGCGGCGAAACCCGCGGAGCTGATCCCGCAGCCCGGCCTCTGACGTGGGCGGTGCATTCACGCCGAGCGCCCGGGCGACGACGGCGGCGTCAGCGACGTACCGGTCGCGGTCATCGCCTCGAAGCGGCGCGGTGCCGAACCGGTCGTGGGCGGCGAGGAAGCTGTCGACCTCGGCGAGATGCACCCACCGCAGCAGATGTGGGTCGTTCGCCGAGTACGGCTCGCCGTCGCTGGTGGTGCCCACGACGCGCTCGTGGACGCGGCGCACGACGGCGACGGCCCGCTCGGCCTCGCTCGCCGGTCCGAACGTGGTCGCGGCGAGGAAGTCGGCGGTTCGCTGCAGCCGGCCCCACGGGTCGTTGCGGTAGTCGGAGTGCTGCGCCACGCCCGCCATCGCCCGCGGATGGAGGGATTGGAGCAACAGCGCGCGCATCCCGCCGATGAACATGGAGGCGTCGGCGTGCACGCGTCGGATCGGCGCGTCGTCGTCGAACCAGCCGGGCTCGCCGGTGTCGAACAGCTCGGCGCGGCGGAGGTCCGCATTCGGCCCGACGACCCGAGCGCGGATCTGCTCACCGAGCCAGCCGCGAACGCCGCCACCGCCGACCTGCACACCGTTGCCCTGCGCGCCGCCACCCCGATCGCTGCGACCGTCGCCCGCCCGAACGGCGGACGGTGATCGAGTCGTGGGGCCGGACGCCATGTGCTCATCGTGACACGGGTGAGGAACTACCGTCCTGTCCTGTGCAGCCGATCGCCGGGTCCGACCGATGAGCGATCGTCGCGCCGAGGATCGGTCGGCAAACGCCGGGCAGGGCCCGATCGTCGATCCGAGCGGTCAGATCATCCGCGACCCGACGCTGGATCCGGCGACCGGGCGCCGCTGGGACCGTCGTTCCACCGATCGAACGCTGCCGCGGTGGGCGCTGCCGGCGATCATCACGTTCTGGGTCGGGTTCCTGCTCACGTTCGTCGCCCGCCACGTCTTCCATCGGCTGTCGGGGCTGCTCGTCCTGCTGCTGGTGTCGGTGTTCCTCACCCTGGCGATCGAGCCGGGCGTCAATCGGCTCGCCGCACGCGGCTGGCGGCGCGGCACCGCGACCGCGTTGATCCTGTTCGGTGTACTCGGGGTCTCGCTGTTGTTCGTGGGGGCGATCGGCACGCTGGTCGGCACGCAGATCGCCGAGCTGCTCGAGGAGTCCGACCGCTACATCACCGACACCGTCGACTGGATCAACACGACCTTCGGGACGCAGATCGACCCGGAGGAGGTGATCTCCGAGTTCAACGACCCCGACGGTCGCGTCCAGGAGTTCATCCAGAGCCAGGGCGACGAGGCGTTCCGCCTGTCGGTCGCGGCGATCGGCGTGATCTTCCAGGGCCTGTCGGTGCTGCTGTTCACCTACTACCTCGTCGCCGACGGCCCCCGCCTCCGCCGTGCGATCTGCTCACGTCTCCGCCCCGCCCGCCAGGAGCAGGTGCTCAACGCATGGGAGATCGCGATCACCAAGACCGGCGGCTACCTCTACTCGAGGGCGTTGCTCGCGCTGCTGTCGGCGGTGAGTCACTGGGTCGTGTTCCAGTCGCTCGGGACGCCCGCCCCGGTCGCCCTCGCCCTCTGGGTCGGGTTCGTGAGTCAGTTCCTGCCGGTGGTCGGCACGTACCTGGCAGGGATCCTGCCGATCCTCGTGACGCTGCTCGACTCGCCGCTCGACGCGGCGATCATCCTCGGGTTCATCGTCGTGTACCAGCAGGTCGAGAACTACCTGTTCGCGCCCCGCATCACGGCTCGCACGATGGAGCTGCACCCCGCCGTCGCGTTCGGGTCGGCCCTCGGCGGCGCGTCGCTGCTTGGGCCGATCGGCGCGATCCTGGCGTTGCCGGGCGCCGCGATGGTGCAGGCGTTGGCATCGAACTGGGGGGAACGCTACGCGGTCGTGGACAACGAGCTGACCACTCTCGATCCCGCGAGACGCAGGCGACTCGACGACATCGCAGGCCGCTTCGGGGACGATGACCAGCCCTACGGTGGCTACGCCCGCGACCAGGTCGACGCACCTCGTGAGGCTCGACGACCGACGAGTGCAGACGACGGCGGCCGTGCCGCCGGCGGGGGGCGTGCCGGTGGGGAGCACGCCGGGGGTTCGGCCGACGGCTCGTTCGGGTCGTCGCGGGCGTCCGACGATCCCGGCGACGGTGCCGAGGGCCGACGGTCGCCGTGACCCGGTTCGAGCCGGGTTCGTTCGCCCCGATCGCCGTCGCGCGTCGCAGCGGATTCGACGAGTCACTGCATCACGGGGCCGCTGCCGTCGTCGACGCCGACGGTCGTGTCGTCGCAGCACTGGGTGACCCCGCGCTCGCTGTGTACCTGCGGTCGTCGCTGAAGGCGTTCCAGGCGACGGCGATGGTCGAGCTCGGACTCGACGTCGCCGACCCGCTGCTCGCACTCGTCGCCGCGAGCCACAGTGGTGAGGCCCGCCATCTCGACGGCGTTCGGCGTCTCCTCGACGAGCACGGGTTGTCGGTCGACGATCTCGGCAACACGCCGACCCTGCCGTACGGTGCCGTTGCACGCGCCGAGTCGATCCGTGCCGGCGCGGCACCTTCGTCGCTGTTCCAGAACTGCTCGGGCAAGCATGCGGGGATGCTCGCGACGTGCCGGGTGAACGATTGGACGGTCGACGACTACCTCGCGACCGACCATCCGTTGCAGTGGGCGATCACCGAGATGATCGAGGCGCTCGGTGCCACCGTCCACCAGGTCGGCGTCGACGGCTGCGGGGCACCGACCCACGCGCTCGGGTTGGCCGATGCCGCCCGCGCGCTCGGACGTCTCGCGCAGGCCGACTCGCCGGTGCTGCGGGCGATGCAGGCCCATCCCGACATGGTCGGCGGCGACCGCCGCGACGTGACCGCGTGGATGCGTGCCGTGCCCGGGCTGGCCGCGAAGGACGGCGCGGCCGGCGTGATGGCGCTGACGATGGTGCGGGGTGAGCGCCGGGGTTGGTCGGCGGTGTTCAAGATCGCCGACGGATCGGACGCGGCACGTCGCGCCGTGATCCCCGCTGCGCTCGCAGCGATGGGCGTGGACGTCGAGGCGGTGTCCGCCGCAGCAGCTCGCGACGGCGACGTGGTCGCCGAGGTGCTCGGCGGCGGTCGCCCGGTCGGGTACATCGATCCCCTGCCCTGGACGTGACCGGGCCTCTTCCCGCGGCCGTGCGATCGGCAACACTGGCCCGATGGAGTTCCTGACGCTCGACGAGGACGAGTTCGAGTACGGCCGGGCGCAGGAGGTGGCGCCGTCGGTCCGGCGGGTCATCGCCAAGAATCCGTCGAAGTTCACCTACCGCGGGACCGGCACCTACCTGCTCGGGGACGGCGACATCGCGGTGGTCGACCCGGGCCCAGAACTCGAGTCGCACCGTGACGCACTCGTGGACGCGATCGGTGAGTCGACCGTGCGGGCGATCCTGATCACCCACTGCCACGCCGACCACTCGCCGTTGGCCGCATGGCTCCGCGACCGCACCGGCGCGCCGACGTTCGCATTCGGGCCGCACGCCGCCACCACCGAGTCGTGGGATCTCGGAGGACTGCCCGACGACTTCGGTCGCGTGCCCGAGGGCGAGGTGGAGGACGAGTTCGCCGCAGCCGCTGCCGACGAGGACGGCGAGGTCCCGAAGATGGAGGAGTCGGTCGACACCGATTTCGAGCCGGACGAGACGGTGCGGACCGGCGACGAGGTGTTCTCGTTCAAGCAGTTGTCCGTTCGTGCGTTGCACACGCCGGGCCACACGTCGAACCACACGTGCTTCGCGATGAGCGACGGTGACACCCGCACGATCCTGACCGGCGATCACGTGATGGGGTGGAGCACGACGGTCGTCTCGCCACCCGACGGCGACATGGCGGCGTACATCGAGTCGCTGCGGGTCGTGGCGGGGCGCAACGACCACGTCGCGATCCCGACGCACGGTCCGCCGATCCCGAACGCAGGTGACTACATCGCCGGGTTGGTCGAGCATCGCCTCGGTCGCGAGGCGCAGGTGCTCGACTCGATCGGCCGCGGCCTGACCACGATTCCGGCGATGGTCACCGAGATGTACGCATCCGTGCACGTGCGGCTCCACCGGCCGGCAGCCTTCAGCGTGCTCGGTCATCTCGTGAAGCTGGTCGCCGACGGCACGGTCGAGTCGTCGTCCGGCAACGCCACCCTCAATGCCACCTACGGCCTCGTCTGACCCGAGTTGGATTCCTGCTCGGGGACGAAGTCCAACTCGGACCGGTCCGGCGTTGGTGTTCGTGTTGGATTCTTGCTCGGGGACGGAATCCAACTCGGTTCGGCCTCGGCTCAGGTGGCGGGGTGGGTCGAGAGGGTCTCGTAGCGGGCGCCGTCGGGGTGCAATGACGATTCGACGAGGGCGACCTCGGTGGCGGTCCATGACCCCGACACGAGTTCGCCGAGTGCGCGGGGCATGTTGGCGCGCTTGCGGAGCCGAGCGATCGTGACGTGACCGAGGAAGCGTGGCCTGATCGGTTCGTCGCCCAGCTCGCGAGTGACTCGCACCGTCTCCGCAGCGAGCTCGGCGGCCCCGGTGACCGGGACGAACAGCGTCCGTTCGCCACCGATGTCGACGGCCGGCCCCAGCGAGATGTCGGCGGCCTGGAACCTCGCCGTGGCCAGCGCGGCATCGACGTCGTTCGGGTCGGCCTCGCCGAGGAACCGAAGGGTCACGTGCCAGTTCTCCGGCGGGACGAAGCGCGCCCCGACCTGATCCTTTCGGTGGAGTTCCTCGAGCGCGCCAATGACGTGATCGGGTGGCCAGAGACACACGAACAGCCGACTCATCGCTGCCATCATCGCCGACCGCGAGCGGGCCGACACGCCGCCGAACGTGCTCGACGTCGGCCGGCCGATGGAACCGGGCATCGTTTCGGCGAGACTGGAGTGGTGCATGTCTCGATCGGTCGGCGACCCGACCCGCTCGCCGCCCTCGACCGGCTCGGCGGAGTGCTCGACGACATCCCCGATCGCGTCGTGGCGTGCAGCGGCGGGATCGACTCGCTCGTCCTCGCGACGGTCGCCCACTCGTCGCCGGGTTCGACCCGGGTCGCGCACACGGCGACGCCCGCCGTTCCCGGCGACGCCACCGCCCGCGTCGTCGACCACGCGGATCGTAAGGGCTGGCACCTCGATGTCATCCGGAGCGGCGAGTTCGACGATGAGCGCTACCTCGCGAACCCGACCGAGCGCTGCTACTTCTGCAAGAGCAATCTGTACGACGCGATCGGCGAACTGCTCCGATCGTCGCCCGGTGCCGCCGAGTCGGTCGTCCTGTCGGGCGCGAACACCGACGATCTCGGCGAGTTCCGGCCCGGGCTCGAGGCGGCGGCCGAGCGGTCGGTCCGTCATCCGTTCGTCGAGGCGGCGATCGGGAAGGCCGACATCCGCGCCATCGCCCGCCACCTCGGCATGCCCGAGGCGGACCTGCCGGCATCGCCCTGCCTCGCCAGTCGCCTCTACACCGGGACCCGGGTCACCGCCGGCCGACTGCGGGCGGTCGAAGCGGGCGAAGCACTCGTACGCGACCGCACCGGGCTCGGCGTCGTGCGGTGCCGCGTCCGCGACGACGACGTGTCGGTCGAGGTACCCGAGCGCGACCGGGTGCTCGTGACCGCCGCGATCCTCGCCGACGTCGCCGACGTGATGCGGTCGGTCGAGCCCTCGATCTCGTCGGTCGTCCTCGATGCCGAGCCGTACGCGCCCGGACGCTCGTTCCTCCACAGCGATTCGCGCCCCGCCTCGGCATCGGTGGCGCCCGATGTGCCTCCTTCGAAACACCATCCGAACGCGGACCGACCGACGCTGTGAGCGACTTCCACGTCCACGACGACCGGCGACTCGATCGGCTCGGCATGCCCGAGGCGGTGCTGTGCTCGGCCAAGACCAGCACCCAACTCCGCGACATCGTCGACCACCTCGTCGACGCCCGCCAGCCGGTGCTCCTCACGCGTCTCGCGCCGGAGCGACTCGACGAACTGTCCGCGTCCGCCCGTGACCACGTGGTCCACGACCCGATCTCGAACACCGCGACGGTGCACGGTCGCCTCCCCGAGCGGCCCGGCGACGTCGTCGTCGTCGCTGCCGGGACGAGCGATCAGTCGGTGGCCGCCGAGGCTGCGGCCACCCTCTCGTTCTCCGGTGTCGTCGCGCGCACGATCGGCGACGTCGGCGTCGCCGGGATCTGGCGCCTCCAGGAACGGCTCGACGACATCCTCGCCGCGGACATCGTCATCGCCGTCGCCGGCATGGACGCGGCCCTCGTGTCGGTCCTCGGTGGGCTCGTCGCCGCGCCGATCGTGGCGGTGCCGACCTCGGTCGGCTACGGCGTTGCCAACGGTGGGTCCACCGCGCTCCACAGTTCGCTCGCGAGTTGTGCGCAGGGTGTCACCGTCGTCAACATCGACAACGGGTTCGGCGCTGCGTGTGCGGCGATCCGCATGTTGCGCCTCGCGTCGAACGGCGGGGGATGATCGCCTGGATCGACGGCTCGGCCGGCGCCAGTGGCGACATGTTGCTCGGCGCCCTCGTCGGTGCCGGCGTGCCGCTCGAGGCGCTGCGCGATCCGATCCACGACCTCGCCATCGGGCTCACGCTGACGCAACGGACGGTCGAACGCGGCGGTCTCGCAGCGACGAAGGTCGACGTCGTCACCGCAGCGGGTGAGCCGGCGGATGCGACGCCCGCCGACCACGGGCACCACCACCGCGGTCTCTCCGAGATCGTCGGGATGCTCGATCGCCTCGACGCGCCGATCCGAGATCGAGCAGTGTCCGTGTTCGAACGACTCGCGCGTGCGGAGGCTGCCGTGCACGGTGTGACGGTGGAGGAGATCCAGTTCCACGAGGTCGGCGCCCTCGACGCCATGGCCGACGTCGTCGGCGTCGTCGCCGGGTTCGACCACCTCGTCTGCGAACGTGCGTTGCAGCGTGTTGTCGCATCGACGTTGTCACTCGGCAGCGGGCGGACGCGCAGTGCCCACGGGCCGATTCCGGTCCCGGCACCGGCGGTGCTCGCGCTCCTCGCGAAGGTCGCGCCGGTCACCGCCGGGCCGGCTCCGTTCGAGTCGACCACCCCGACCGGCGCGGCATTGCTCGCCGAACTGGTCGACGAGTGGGCGGAGCTCCCGGCGATGAGGATCGGTTCGGTGGGCCTCGGCGCCGGCGGCCGCGACGCCGACGAGCTCGTCAACGCCGTGCGGTTGGTGCTCGGTACCTCCGCCGGCTGAGCTCGCAGGCGCACTCGACCAGCCGAAATCCGCCCGCACGCCTTGCCTACCGTCCGGTAGGTAGGTACCTTCTCGGTCTGTGGACACGGATGCGCTGCTCTCCGAACTGACACCGACGGTCGAGTCGCTGCTCGAACGTCACCTCGAGTCGTCCAAGGAGTGGTTCCCGCACGAACACGTCCCGTTCTCCCGAGGGCGTGACCACGTCGAGGGTGAGGAGTGGAGCGAGGAGGAAGCCGACCTCGCCGGCGCCTCGCTCAGCGATGCGGTCCGCAGCGCGCTCTACGTGAACCTCCTCACCGAGGACAACCTGCCGTACTACTTCCGGTCGGTCGAGCGGATGTTCGGCAAGGACGGACCCTGGGGGACCTGGGTCCGCCGCTGGACCGCCGAGGAAGGCCGCCACTCGATGGTCATCTACGGCTATCTCGCCACGACGCGTGCGATCGACCTCAAGATGCTCGAGCGCGGTCGCATGGCGCAGGTGTCGCGGGGTGAGACCCCCGAGCCGGAGTCGATGCAGGAGGGGTTCATCTACCTCTCGCTCCAGGAGCTGGCGACGCGCATCTCGCACCGCAACACCGGTCTCCAGATCGGCGACCCGGTCGGCTATGAGGTGATGCGCAAGGTGTGCGGCGACGAGAACCTGCACCAGCTCTTCTACCGCGACCTCGCCGCTGCGGCGATCGAGGCGGATCCGAACACGATGATGATCGCGATGGAGAAGCAGGTGCGGACCTTCACGATGCCCGGCACCGGCATCCCCGACTTCGATCATCACGCCTCGCTCATCGCGCAGGCCGGGATCTATGACCTCCAGATCCACCACGAGCAGATCCTCGCCCCGGTCGTGCTGCGCCAGTGGGACGCCGAGAACATCGGCGGCCTGACCGGCGAGGGCGCCGAGGCGCAGGAGCGCCTCATGAAGCGGATGGCCAAGAGCGAGCGGGTCGCCAAGCGCTACGCCGAGAAGCGTGCCGCTCAGGTCGCCGCCGAGCAGAGCGGCGAGCTCCAGCCCGCCTGATCGGGCTCGATCGTCAACGGGTCGCGTCGTGGATCAGGCCCGCATCGACCAGTGGCTGTGGTCGGTCCGACTGACCAAGACCCGCGGTGATGCGAGTGCGGCGTGCAAGGGCGGGCACGTCGCCGTCAACGGCAAGGCGGCCAAGCCGGCCACGCCCGTCAAGGTCGGTGATCGCGTCGAGGCGCGGGTCGGCGGGCGCGATCGGGTCGTCGACGTCACGCAGGTGATCACCAAGCGGGTCGGGGCTGCGATCGCCGTCGACTGCTACGACGACCACTCGCCGCCGCCACCCGAACGGGACCCGTATCAGCCACTGTTCGCGGTCCGCGACCGCGGTGCCGGCCGGCCGACGAAACGCGATCGGCGACAGATCGACCAACTCCGAGGCCGACGCGGGAACTGACCGAAACACGGTGACCGAAACACGGTGACCGAAACACGGTGATCGGACAGGTGCGACCCAGGGCTGATCGGCGTCCGGGCGAGTAGTCTCGCTCGCCCCATGCAGGACCCGATTCCCGCTCCTCGGTCGGACGCGTCGCAGGTCGACGCGTCGGCCGAGTCGACGTTCGACGCTGCGCGCCCGAGCAGCCCGGTCGACGAGTTCGGGCACGACGAGTTCGGCGACGTCGTTCACGACGACATCGGTCAGATCGAGGTCGTCGCCGCCGACACCGCGGTCGAGGCGCCGCTCGAGAACTCTGCGACCGCCGGCCTGTGGGCGCTGTTCCTCGGGTTGCTACTGCTCATGCTCGGCAACGGCCTGAACGGGACGGTCGTCGGGCTGCGATCCGAGTCGCAAGGTTTCGACGTCGTCGTGACCGGCGTGATCATGGCCGGCTACTTCGCCGGGTTCCTGCTGAGCCCGTCGGCGGTGGTGCGGATGGTCCCGAGTGTCGGCCACATCCGCGTGTTCGCGGGGTTGGCGTCGACCGCGTCGAGTGCGGTGCTCGTCCACTCGGTTACGTCCGATCCGGTCAGTTGGACGCTGATGCGGTTCGTCTTCGGGTTCTGTGCGGCCGGTCTCTATGTCGTGATCGAGTCCTGGTTGAACGACTCGGCCGGCCCGGCGATCCGCGGTCGGATGCTGTCGATCTACATGATCGTGTCGATGCTCGGTCTGGGCGCCGGTCAGTTGCTCGTCGGTATCGGCGACATCGACGGCTACGCACTCTTTGTCGTCGCATCGGTTCTCGTGTCGCTGTCGCTCGTCCCGGTCACGCTGGCTGCAACCACGACGCCGCCTCCCGTGCGAGCGGTGGAACGGAGTTCGGTGCGCGACCTGTGGTCGATCGCCGCCACCGGTGTTCTCGGGGCGCTGATGTCGGGTGTGGTCGTCGGTGCGCTGTTCGGCCTGGCCGCGGTCTATGCCGCCCGGTCGGGTGTGTCGGTCGAGCGAACCGGCGTCTTCGTGTCGATGCCGATGATCGGCGCCGTGCTCTGTCAGTACCCGATCGGTTGGGTGTCTGATCGCGTGCCCCGCCGCGGGGTGATCCTCGTCGTCGGCGCGACGCTCGTCGCAGCCTGCGCCGGGCAGGCCGTGGTCGACGCCGACTCGCTGGCCGCGCTCGCGCTCATGCTGGTGATCGGTGGGACGGTGTTCCCGCTGTACTCGCTCTCGCTCACCTACACGCTGGACTGGACCCCGACCGGCACGACCGTCGCCGTCTCGGGCACGTTGGTCAGGTTGAACGGCACCGGTGCGTTTGCCGGTCCGCTGATCGCCTCGCTGCTGATGTCGGTGTTCGACGAGCGGTGGCTCTTCTGGACCAGCGCGATCGCAGCGGCGGTGCTCACCGCCGTCACCGGCGTTCGGATCATCACCCGCGACGGTGTGCCGGTCGATCGACAGCGCCGATTCGTCAACCTGCCGGGTCGAGCGTCGGAGTACGTCCTGCGGTTGCAGCCGCGGCGGCGACGCTGATCGCGGCGTGGTCGGTGCGATGCTGATCAGGCCAGGACTCGCTTCCGCCACGTCTCGGTCGCGCTCACCTGGTTGAAGGTGTACAGGTGGAGGCCGGTGATCCCGAGTTCGGCGGCGTCCGGTGCGAGCGGGCGGAGCAGCTGGTCCGGTGCGTAGGTCCGTTGCGTGAGCAGCTTGCCCAGGGCCCGCCTGTTCTTCGACAGATAGCGGAGCGAGGTGCCCACGCCGAGGCGGACACCCATCGTCAGCAACTTCGACTTCTCGATCACGCCGGGCACACCGAGGTGGACCGGCACGGTGAGGCCGGCCGCCCGCTCCGCGCGGAGCCACTCGCGGACCCGGTCGGGAGCGAAGCACATCTGGGTCGACACGTGCGCCGTCCGCCCGGTCGACAGGATCTGTGCCTGCTTGCGGTGGAGCGCGGCGTGGAGCGCGTCGTTCGAGATGAGCGGATGCGTGTCGGGATAGCTGGTGAAGCCGACGTGATCGATCTGACGGGCGGTCGGCCCGTCGGCGTCGTCGAGGGCGAGGAACGCGTCGAGGAACTCGATCGCGTCGAAGAACCTGCCGGGCGGGTCGGCGTCGCCGCCGACGAGGAAGATCTCGCGGAGGTCGAGCTCGCGAAGCCGATGGTGGATCGCCATGAGGTGGTCGTCGTCGCGAACCATGCGGGCCGAGATGTGTGGGACGACGCGGTGCCCGGCGGTGAGCAGCGCCTCGGTCTCGTCGAGCGTGGCCTCGATCGATTTCGCCGGTGAGCACGTCATCGAGATCGAAGAACGAGGCCGGAGCTCGCTCACCGCACGGGTCAGCGACCCCATCGGGATCAGCTCTAGCCTGGCCTCATCGACCAGCGTCCGCACGTGCGGCGTGACCCACCTGGCCCGCCGCGAGTTGGATGTTTGCTCGGGGACAGAATCCAACTCGGCGACGTCGAAGTTGGATGTTTGCTCGGGGACGAACTCCAACTCTTCGGCGTCGGACATGGCAGCTCCCTCAACTGAGGCCGACGATGTTGCCGTCGGCGTCGATGTCGATCTGCTGCAACGCCGGCGCCTTGCCCAGGCCGGGCATCGTGCGCATGTCGCCACAGATCGGGTACACGAACCCGGCGCCGACCGACGCCCGAACCTCCCTCACCGGCAGGGTCCAACCCGTCGGCGCTCCCTTCTTCGACGCGTCGGACGAGATCGACAGGTGCGTCTTGGCGATGCACACCGGGAGGTTTCCGAAGCCGTTGGCCTCGTAGTTGTCGATCTGCTTCGCCGCGGCCGGACTGAACTCGGCACCGTCCGCGCCGTACACCCGTTGCGCAACGGTCGTGATCTTGTCGCGCAACGACATCTCGTCGGGGTAGAGGAGCGAGAACTCGCTCGGGTCCTCGGCGGCCTCGGCGACAGCGTGGGCCAGTTCGATCGCGCCGACACCCCCGTCGGTGAAGTGCCGCGACACCGCCGATCGCGCATCGAACTCGTCGGCGATCTCCTTGATCGCCGCGATGTCCTCGTCGTGGTCGCCTGGGAACACGTTGATCGCGACGACCGGTGTACAGCCGTGGATCCGCATGTTCTCCAACTGCTTGCGGAGGTTGTCGCCGCCCTGGTGCACCTCGTCGGGATTCGCACGCAGGAGACCCTCGGGCAATGGCTTGCCGGCGACGATCTTGTGGTTCCCGCTGTGCGCCTTGAGCCCCCGCACCGTCGCGACGAGCACAGCTGCGTCGGGGGCGAGG
>JBCBDK010000038.1:0-14037 GCA_038529675.1 Actinomycetota bacterium | reverse complement strand
ACGATCATCGGGACCGCCGACAGATTCGCCTCGGCGACGGCGGGCAGGAAGTTGGCGGCAGCGGTCCCACTCGTGCAGAGCAGGAGCGCGGGGACGTCGGTGTCGACGGCGAGGCCGAGCGCGACGAACCCGGCGACTCGTTCGTCGTGCACCACGTGGACGGCGAACTCGCTCCGCTCGGCGACCGCGAGCGCCAACGGCGTCGATCGGGACCCCGGGGCGACGACCGCGTGGCGGACGCCACGGTCGAGCCACTGGTCGACCAAGGTCGCACAGAACGTCGCCTGGACGTCCTGCGCCACCGCCGCGTCGAGCTCGACCCGTTCGGTCACATCGCGTGCGTCGTCGACCATTGCGTTCTGACGATACGGGCGTACTGTGGCGTTCATGACCGTGCAGCGCGACGCACCGGCCGACACCGACACCGACACCGAGGTGGCCGGCCGAACGGGGCGGCCCATCGTCTCGGTCGAGATCTGGTCCGATGTCGTCTGCCCGTGGTGCTACATCGGCAAGCGGCGCTTCGAGGAGGGTATGGCTCTCGCGCACGCAGCCGGTGACCTCGGGGTCGACCTCGACGTCAGCTTCAAGCCGTTCCAGCTCGACCCGAAGGCGGCACCAGGTGTGGCCGGCCCGGTGTTCGACGCCTACGTGAAGAAGTTCGGCGGTGAGGACCAGGCCCGCTCGATCATCGATCGGGTGACGGCCGAGGCCGCTGCAAACGGCCTCGAGTTCCGGATGGACCGTGCGCTCCGGGCGAACACGCTGCTGGCCCACCGACTGATCTGGTGGGCGGGGCGCCCCGACACACCCGTCGACCAGCACGACATGAAGGAGCGGCTGCTGCAGGCCTACTTCATGGAAGGTCGCCACGTCGGTGACGTCGACCAACTCGCACACCTTGCCGCCGACGTCGGCGCCGATCATGGCGACGTCACGGCGTTCCTCGAGTCCGACGAGGGCACCGAGGAGGTCGGTGCCGAACTCCGGCACGCCTACGAGAACGGCATCACCGCCGTTCCCACGTACGTGTTCAACGGTGAGTGGGCGGTGCCTGGCGCACAGGATCCCGTCACGTTCGCAAAGGTGCTCGAGCGCCTCGCGACACAGGCGATCGAGCGAGCTGCGGGCGGTGGCACGGACCGAGCTGGCTGATGTCGCCGCATCTGGTCCTCGCCCACGGCTTCACCCAGACCGCACGGAGCTGGGATCCCCTGCGACCGGTGGTCACCGATCGGATGCCGTCGTGTTCGTTCGCGGCGGTGGACCTCCCGGGCCATGGTGAGTCCGCAGCTCGGGACGGCGACCTGTGGGTTGCGGCTGATCATCTGGTCGAGCGGGGCGGTCACGGCGTCTACGTCGGCTACTCGCTCGGTGGCCGGGTGGCGCTACACGCCGCCGTCGCCCACCCGGACTCGGTGGACCGACTGGTGCTCATCGGCGCGACCGCCGGCATCGACGACGAACATGAGCGAGCGGCTCGCCGCGCCGCCGACGAGGAACTGGCCGCTCGCATCGAGCGCGACGGCGTCGAGTCGTTCATCGACTGGTGGCTCCGCAACCCCCTGTTCGCCGGGCTCGATTCCTCGATCGACCAGCGCGACGACCGCCTCCGCAACACCGCCGTCGGCCTCGCCTCGAGCCTTCGTTCGTGTGGGACAGGCACGCAGGAGCCGCTGTGGGACCGCCTCGGCGAACTCCGCACCCCCACGCTCGTGCTCGTCGGCGCCGAGGATCAGAAGTTCCGTGACCTCGGCGAGCGACTCGTCGCCGAACTGGTCGACGCCGAACTGGTCGTGGTACCCGACGCCGGCCACAGTGTGCATCTCGAACAGCCCGGCGCCACGGTCGACGCGATCGCCGACTGGCTTCGCCGCTGACATCGACGCGCAGGCCGAGTCGGTCGCAGTGGGCGCTCAGGCGCTGAGCGCGACGCCGAGTGCGGTGAGCAGACCGGCGACGAGTTGTGTTCGTCCCGTCGCCCCGAGGACGGGGATGAGCGCGGTGCCGGTCGCACCGTTGAGCACGGTCCGGACCGCCGGCACGGCGAGACCGACGCCGGCCAGACCGAGCGCTGCGAGGGGGCGGTCGACGGCAGCCACCGCGATGCCGACGGCGGCGAGGGCGACGAGGCCGAGGAAGAACCAGCGGGTCCGTACGTCGCCGAGGCGAACCGCCAGCGTTCGCTTTCCGACCGCCTCGTCGGTGGGGATGTCGCGCAGGTTGTTGATGACGAGGAGCGCGCACGAGAACGCGCCGGCGACGCAGCCGACCACGATCGACACGCGCGTCACCGTCTGGGTGGCGACGTAGGTCGTGCCGACGGTGGCGACGAGCCCGAAGAACACGAACACGAACACCTCGCCCAGCCCGAGGTAGCCGTACGGCTTGGGGCCACCGGTGTATCCCCAGCCGGCCAGCATCGACACCGCACCGACCGCGAGCAGCCACCACGATGTCGCGGCGGCCAGGGCGAGGCCGGCAGCACCGGCCACGCCGAACGCGGCGAAGGCAGCCACCTTGACCGAGCGCGCCGTGGCGAGCCCACTCGCGACGAGTCGCGTCGGCCCGACGCGTACGTCGTCGGTGCCCTTCACGCCGTCGCTGTAGTCGTTCGCATAGTTGACGGCGACCTGCAACGCGAGGCTCACCACGAGCGCGAGCGCCACCCGCCACCACACGATGCCGATCTGCTCCGAGCTGACGATCACTCCCTCGCCATCCCACCAGCCGAGGCCTCGCGGCGACTCCGCCGCTGCGGCGGCACCGAGCGCAACGGGTACGACCGCCGCCGGCAGGGTGCGCAGTCGCGCTCCGAGGATCCATCGGTTCATGACCGCGCCATGATGGGGGCCGTGGGCGCCGCACGCAAACCTCGGCTCGTCGCCATCGACCAGCCGGGTGGCCCCGACTTCGTCGACGAGCTCCGACGGATCTGGAACGACGGTGACGCCGCGTTCCCCGTCGACCAGCGACTGCCGACCGCTGCGAAGAGGGCCGTCTGTCGGGCGATGGCGGTCGGCGAGGAGGTCGAGCCCGGCGATGCCCTGGTCGTCGCCACGAGCGGTTCGACCGGCGAGCCGAAGGGTGTCGTCCTCACCCACGACGCAGTCGCCGCCTCGGCCGAAGCCGCCACCCGACGCCTCGACGTGCGACCAGACGACCACTGGCTCGCGTGCCTGCCGCTGTCCCACGTCGGCGGGCTGTCGGTCGTCACCCGCGCCCTGCACACCGGAACCCGACTCACCGTGCAGCCGGGATTCGACCCGGAACAGGTCGTCGGTGCCGGAGCGACCCTGGTCTCACTCGTGGCGACAGCACTCGCACGGATCGATGCCGACCGGTTCCGCACGATCGTGCTCGGCGGCTCCCGCCCACCCGCGGATCGTCCGACGAACACGGTCGCCACGTACGGGATGACCGAGACCGGGAGCGGGATCGTGTACGACGGCGTCCCGCTCGAGGGCGTAGAGGTCGACGTCCGCGACGATCGCTCGATCCGCGTTCGTGGGCCGATGCTGCTGCGGTGCTATCGCGACGGCACGATCCCGCTCGATGCCACCGGCTGGTTCGACACCGGCGACCTCGGCCACTGGTTGGACGACGGCCGACTGCACGTCGAGGGTCGCCGCGGCGAGTTGATCATCACCGGCGGCGAGAACGTCTGGCCCGAGCGGGTCGAGCGGGTGCTCGCCGATCATCCTGGGGTCGCCGAGGTGATGGTCCGCGGTGTTCCTGACGAGGAGTGGGGCGAGCTCGTCGAAGCCGTCATCGTCCCGGCGTCCGCCGGACGACATCCTGATACACCCACGCTGGCCGATCTCCGGGCGTTCGTCGCCGAGCGCGAACCGTCGTTCGTCGCGCCGCGCTCGTTGTTGATCACCGATCGGCTCCCCACGACGTCGCTCGGCAAGCCGCGTCGCAGCGCCGAGGTGCGTGCGTCGCGGTCGGAGCGTCGCTGAGCTGGCCGGTCGCCTGCCGAGCGGGATGGTCAGCCGACCGACGCGACGCCGGCGCCGCCGTCGATCACGTACGTCTCTCCCGTCACCCAGCTGGCGAGGTCGCTCGCGAGGAACACGGCGAGGTTCGCGATGTCCTGCGGGTCGCCGAGCCGCTTCGTCGGGAGACGTGCCGCGAGCTCGTCGCCGAAGTTCTCCACCAGGTAGGAGGCGAAGTCGGTCTCGACGAGTCCGGGGGCGATGCCGACCACCCGGGTCGGGCCGATCTCGGAGGCGAGCTGGCGGGTGAGGTGGATGAGCGCCGCCTTGGTGAGGTTGTAGGTGCCGAGGCCGAACTCGGCCCGGAGGCCGCCGACGGACGCGACGTTGACGATCACACCAGGCCGTTCGGCGAACGCGTGCTTCCAGGCCGCCTGACTCCAGAAGATCGGCGCATCGAGGTTCACCTGGAACGTCTTGTCGTACCGCGGCTTGTCGATCTCCATCGTGGCGCCGAAGTACGGGTTCGTCGCCGCGTTGTTGACGAGGATGTCGAGCTGGCCGAACCGCTCGATCGTCGCCGTGACCGCACGCTCGCCGGCGTCGTCGTCGCCGGCGTTCACCGCGAAGACATCGACGAGACCGTCGTCGTTGCCGGGCATCTCGGCCGCTGCGGCCTCCAATGCGTCCTGCTTGCGGCTGTTGAGCATCACGCTGGCCCCCGACGCCGCCATCGTCGACGCGATCGCCTTGCCGATGCCCCGGGACGCGCCGGTGACGAGCGCGACCTTGCCCTCCAGTGAGATCTCCATCCCGGAGACCCTACGAATCAGCGTGATCGTGGCGAAATCCCGGCGGCGCACTCGCCTGCCAGTGATGCGCCTCGAGCAACTCGAGCTCGAGTGACCGCATGACCGCAGTCTCCTCGGGTTCGGCGTGGTCGTGGCCCAGAACGTGGAGCACGCCGTGGATCACGAGCAGGGCGATCTCGTCATCGTAGGACCCAGCGTGGCCGGCGAACTGTTCCCCGGCGACCGAAGGGCTGACGACCACATCGCCGAGCAGCACCGGCACATCGCCGACCGATGTTTCGTCGACGTCGAGCGGGAATGACAGCACGTCGGTCGGGCCGGCGACACCCATGTGTTCCGCGTTGAGTCGAGCGATCTCGTCGACGTCGACGAACCACAGCGACAACGAGCCGGCGGCGCCCCGATCCTCGAGCGCTGCCTGCGCCAGCGCGGCCCATCGACCGCAGTCGACGACGAGTTCGGGTGAATCGGTTGGGCTCCGCTCGTCGCTCGCCTCGACGGCGACCCGAGCGATCATCCCGGTCGGCTCACGTCTCGGACGTGCGCTCGTACGCAGCGACGATGTCGGCGACGATCTTGTGTCGCACCACGTCGGAGCCGCTCAGGCGCACGAAGGCGAGTTGATCGATCCCCGCAAGTGTCCGGTCCAGCCCGGACAGCCCGCTCTTGCCATTCGGTACATCGACCTGGGTTTGGTCACCGGTGACCACGACGCGGGACCCGAATCCGATCCGGGTGAGGAACATCTTCATCTGTTCCGGCGTTGTGTTCTGCGCCTCGTCAAGGATGATGAAACTGTTGTTCAAGGTTCGGCCGCGCATGAACGCCAGCGGGGCGATCTCGACGACCTGCTTCTCGAGCAAGCGCTGCACCGCTTCGGGATCGAGCATGTCGTAGAGCGCGTCGTAGAGCGGCCGAAGGTACGGATCGATCTTCGCCATCAGGTCGCCGGGTAGGAACCCGAGACGCTCACCGGCCTCGACCGCCGGCCGGGTCAAGATGATGCGCTGCACCTGCTTGGCCTGGAGCGCCCGCACGGCCATCGCGACCGCGAGCCAGGACTTGCCCGTACCCGCCGGACCGACGCCGAACGTGATGACGTTGTTGGCGATCGCGTCGACGTAGCGCTTCTGGCCCCCGGTCTTCGGTTTGATCTGGCGGCCCTTGGCACCCTTCAGGATCTGATGGGTGAGGATCTCGCTCGGACGCTCGTCGGCGCGCAACATCGCGAAGATCCGGTCGAGCATCGAGTCGTCCAGCTGCTGGCCGGTCTGGACGAGCGTGGCCAGTTCCTCGAACAGCCGGCTGACCGACGTGACCTGTTCGGTGTCGTCGCCCGACACGAGGACCTCGTCGCCGCGGGCGACGATCTGGACCTCGGGGAACTCGCGCTCCACCCGCCGGAGGTAGTCGTCGCGCGGGCCGAGGACGGCCGACATCACGTGGGGCCCCGGCACGACGACTTTGGTACGTGTTGCCGAAGCCTGATCCATGACCTGGCCCAGGATACTGGGCGCTCAGGCGTTGACGGGAGCGGTTTCCGAAGCGTCCTGAACGGACTCGGCGACCGGCACGTGCTGCTCCACGTCGTCGTCGGCGCCAGCAAGTGCGAAGTCGATCGCGTAGTAGCGCGAAACGCCGAACGATTCGAGCTTGGTGTCGCCGCCGGCGACGATCTTCGACATGCGATGCAGCAGTTCCGCGCCACGGCCCCGTTCGTCGGGCTGATTCGACTCCGGGAGATCGAACACGAGCAGCGTCTCCGCGTCGGCCTCGGGAATGAGTCCGGCCTTGCACAACTCGGCGACCGCGCGACCGGTCTGATGGTCGGGGTGGACCACGGCGAACATGACGTAGTGGATTCGTCCTTGACGGAGACGCTCGGGATACCGACGACGGAAGAACGGGACGCTCAGGTACCGGGTGATCCCGATGTCGGTGGCGATCACCGAGAGTGCGATCGGTGCGCCGCTCGGGTCGTGGATCACCGTCTTGTTGTACGTGGCGTCGGCGAGCACCTCGTTGAACTCGTGTCGGTAGAGCTCCTCGCGCGTGACGTCCTGCTCAGCGATCTTGTCGTACGCGTTGTCGTACAGCTCCCAGAGCGCATCGACGAGTTCTGTGTTGGTCAGAGTGGTGTGTTTGGTGACGTACATGTGAGACTGCTCGCTGCCCGCTGTTGATTGCGCTGTGCGTTCGTCCACCACCCAACGTGATCCCGTTGAACCTTGCAAAGAAAGTACTGGAGTCGCCAGGATTCTTGACCGATACCTGAGACTGATGAAACGACGCGTGGGACTTCGACCACGCTGCGCCACCAGACTGCCACACACTCACCGCCGACATCGCTGACGCCACCGAAACATCACGCACGACCCGCAACTCATCGATGTCCTCCACCCGCCGCCTCTCACTCGTCTCGACGATGTACCTGGTCGTCGGCGCGGTCTTCGCCGGCCTGGCGCTGCTCGCTGGCACGACCGTGGCCCAGGTACTGACGCTCGTCACGATCGTGGCGATGGCCCCAGCCGTCGTGGTGGCGCTCCGCGTTCACCGCTTCCCGATCGCGATGGTGTGGGCACTCGGTGCGGTCGGCACGTGCTACGTCGGCTTCGCCGTCGTCGAGGCGACGATGGGCGGCACGGGTGGCCTGGTCCTGTCGTCGCTCATCGACTTGTTCGCCAACCTGCTCCTGATCGCGATCGTCGCGATGATCGTCCGCCGCCGCCGCGGACGTCTCGACGGCGGCGACGTGCTCGACGGGCTCATCATCACGCTCGCCGTGTGGACCGTGATGTGGGTCGCGCTGATCCGACCAGCCGTGTTCGACGGCGGTGCCATCTCGTTCGAGCGGCTGCTCGATGCGACCTACCTGCCGTTCGCCATGCCGCTGCTCGGCCTGACGATGATGTTCCTCTTCTCCGGTCGCCTCGACCGTGCGGCCAACTGGCTCGTCGCAGCGTGCCTCACGCTCAACATCACCGGCGACCTGATCTACGCGCTCGAGGGAACGCTCGACGTGGCGACCGGCGCCGCTGCGATCGCCGACGCCATGTACGTGCTGACATTCGCCGTCGGCGGCGCCGCATTCTTCCATCCCACCGCACCCGAGCTCTTCAGTGCGTCGTACCAACGTCGAAACGTCAGCCTGCCGAGCCGGACCGTGGTCCTCGCGGCCTCGCTGATCGCCCCGATCACGCTCCTTGCGATCGTCGTCCCGGCCAACGGTGTGGACGTCGCCGTTCGCGCCTCGTCGGCGCTCGTCCTGCTCGCGCTGGTTGGCGGTCGACTCTTCCATGCGACCCGCACCACGATCCGGACTCAGCAGCGGCTGCTCGACGCCGCCCGGACCGACGACCTGACAGCGCTGCCGAACAAGGCGGCGATGATCGAGCAGACGACGGATGCGATGGACCACTCGTGGCGTTCCGAGCGGTGCCCGTCGCTGTACCTGTTCGACCTCGACCGATTCAAGAACATCAACGACTCGCTCGGCCATGCGAGCGGCGACGACGTCATCGCCGTGATCGCCGAGCGGCTGCAACTCGCGGCGTCGGCACTCGGTGCGACCGTCGGGCGGCCATCGGCCGACGAGTTCCTCGTGCTGGACCCGTCGCCCACCTCCGAGCATCAGGCGCTCAGCAACGCCGAGGTGCTCCACTCCGTGTTCAAGCAGCCGCTGACGACGTCCGACGGCGTCGTGTTCGTCACCGCCAGCGTGGGCGTGGCGACCATGCCGAAGGGCCGACCCCTCAGCGGTGCCGAACTCTTCCGTTGGGCTGACATCGCGATGTACCGCGCGAAGGATTCGGGCCGCAACTGCCTGGCCCTGTACCACCCCTCCATGCAGGAGCGGGTCGCCCAGCGGATGAAGGTCGAGACCGAGCTCCACGGTGCACTCGATCGTCGCGAGTTCCGACTCTTCCACCAACCGATCGTCGATGTCGCGTCCGGTCGCGTCTCGGGCTTCGAGGCCCTCATTCGCTGGATGCACCCCGACGGCACGATGGTCTCCCCCGCTGAGTTCGTCCCGATCGCGGAGGACACCGGCCTCATCACCGAGATCGGGTCGTGGGCACTCCTCGAGGCGCTGACGCAGCTCAACACGTGGACCGTCGACGGCATCGTGCCCGCGTCGACCACGGTGTCGGTCAACGTGTCACCGCGCCAGCTCGCCGACCCGAGCTTCCCCGACACGGTCGAGGAGGCGATCCGCCGCTCCTGCGTCGAGCCGCACCGCCTCTGGCTGGAGATGACCGAGAGCGTCATGGTCGAGAACCCCGAGATCGCACGTTCGAGCCTGCGCCGAGTGCGGGCGATGGGCGTCCGGATCGCGCTCGACGACTTCGGCACCGGCTACTCGTCTCTGTCGCTGCTCCAGCAGTACCCGATCCAGCGCATCAAGATCGACCGGATGTTCGTCAACGGCATCGCCGACTGCTCGAACGACCGCTCCCTCGTCAGGACGGTGATCGGTCTGGGTGACTCGATGGGCCTCGACATCGTCGCCGAGGGCGTCGAAACCGTCGAGCAGCTCCGCCTGTTGCGGACGCTGGACTGCGCGAAGGCGCAGGGCTTCCTGATCTCCCACCCGGTGCCGGCCGAGGCGATGCGTTCGACCGTCGCCGCCCTCGAGAGCCTCGCCCAGTGGCCCGAGTTCGCCCAGGTGCTCGGCACCGACCCGCTGGCCGGATCCCGCGTCGGCGGCGCCTGACTTCGGCTCGCCACGCGCCGTGACCGTTTCGGGCGAACGAACGCCTGCGGTGGCGTAGTCTCGTCGCACTCGGTCATCTGGGAGGGAGTGTGTCCGAGCACGACGAGACTGCAACCTGGCGCGCTTCGGCGCCGTCGGTGATCCTCCGTTCGCGCGTCGTCGGGCTCCTCGCGCAACGATTTCGTCGCCGCATCGTCGAACTGCGGGCCGATGCCGGCTTCGGCAAGACGGTGGCGATCCGTCAAGCCGTCGACGAGAACCTCCTCGTGGGCGCCGGCGTGGACGTCACGGTGTCGGCATCGGAGCACCGCGGCGACGAGCGCGCCGTCGTGGCCGAACTGCTCCAGCGCCTCGACCCGGACGCTCCCGGCGAACACGTGGTCGAGCACACCGAACGCCTGATCGAGTCGGTGCTGTCGCGTTCACCAACCGACGTGTGCCTCGTGATCGACGATGCCCACTCCGTCCGCGATCCCGCACTGCTCGCCGACCTGGTCGATCACCTCCCCCGCAACGGTCATCTCTGTCTCTCGACCCGCCGGGCGCTCGACCTCCCGACGACACGGCTCCGAGCCGCCGGCGAACACGTCGTCATCACCGACGCCGACCTCGCCTTCGACGCCGACGAACTCGGTGAGTTCGCGACCGCAAGCGGGGTAAGCGTCGACCTGCTGTCCGGATCGGCTGGTTGGCCGGCGCTCGCGGCGCTCACCGCTCATGGAGGCAGCCGACTCGCGACCCGATTCGTCCACGAGCAGGTGCTCGGCGACACCGACGCCGACACCGTGGATGCGTTGCGTGTCTGGGCGGCGATCGGACGGTGCGAGGCCGATCTCCTCGAAGCGGCGCTGCCGGACCACGACGTCGAGCGTCTGATGGCGTCCGTGCCGCTCGTCGATCGCGACGTCGACGGCTGGAAGCTCCACGACCTGTGGACCCGTGCGCTCGACATCGACGAGAGCGCGCCGCGAATCCGCGAACGGGTACTGGCCGCAGCCGAGCAGCTCGCCGAGATCGACCCGGGTCGTGCGTGCGCGCTGTGGGTCGACTTCGACGCATGGGATCGCCTCGTCGATCACTTCCGGAACTGCGCGCTCGGTTATCGCGAGCCGCCGCCCGTCGACGAACTCGAGCGTCTGCTCGCGGCGCTCCCGCCGGAGGTTCGAGCGGTGCCCGCCGCGGAGATGATGGCGGGCGTCGTCGCGCTGCGCACCGCTCCCGACACGTCGATCTCGATCTGGGAGCGAGCCGCCGACGGGTTCGCCACCGGAGGCGATCTCCGGGGCGAGACCTCTGCATGGCTGACACTCGCCCGGCTGTGCGAAGAGCACGAGGTCCCGTCGACGCTCGATCGTGGGCGGCGGCGGCTCGCCGATCTCGCGTCGAGTGGTGAGCAGCGGGCGCAGGAGGTTCGAGACATCGTCGAGACGATCGGTCTGCGGATGGAACGACGCTTCGACGAGGCGCTCGCTCTGCTCGACGAACTCGAAAGGCGTTCACCGAGCCCGGAGGCACTCTCGCTGATCCCCTGGCTTCGGGGCACGCTGCTCCTCCGACTCGGCCGCCCCGGCGAGGCGGCCGACGCGGCTCGAGCCGCCACGAAGTCGGGCGTCGACTCGATCACGTCGCTGGCCCTCGGCACCCTCGGTTGGGCGCTGTGGCTGGACGGAGACACCCACGCAACGCTCTCGCTGATCGATCCGACGATCGACCTCCTCGCTCGGCAGGCCGACCCGAGTTGGGTGCAGACGGGGTACCTGTACTTCGCCACAGGGCTGCTGATGCACGGCGAGCGCGAGAAGGGCGAGGCGCTCCTCGAACGCGCACGACCGATCCCACTCGTCGACGTGACCAATCGAGCTGCGATCGGGACCGCCGACGCCGTGCTGAGCCTGCTCGAGGGCGACGAGCTGCGCGCTCGACAGCACCTGCTCAACGTGGTCGACGCGGCGATGTCGACCGACTACCAGATCCGACTGTCCGCACTCTGGTACGTCCTCGTCCCCGAGCACCGGCCAGCGTTGTCCGACCTGCCTGGCTGCTACGCGACGGCGATCGGGCTCGCCGAAGCGATCGTCGCCGCCCGCCACGGCGACCTCGAGCCCGCTGCGTCCCTCGCGGTACCCGACGAACAGATCGTGGTCGCCCATCTCCCGGCACCGTGGATCGCCGAGCTCAGCGTCGCGCTCGCCGCCGCCGGCCGACCCGAGCACGCCCGGCGTCTGGCCGACGACACGGTGCCGGCGGTACGAGATGCGATCGACCGTCGGCTCCGAGCCGATGGCGCCGACGTGCCCCACGAGCTCGCGGTCCGGCTCGCTCCGCGTCCGCCCCATCGATGGCGGCTCCTCGTTTTCGGTCCAACCGAGCTGACGTGCGACGGTCGGCCGACCGAACACGACGCGTGGCGTCGCACACGTGTCCGTGAGTTGCTGCTGTTTCTCGTCGAACATCCCCGCCCGACGCGAACCGAGGTGTGGTCGCAGCTCTGGCCGGACAAGTCGGAGGCCAGCGCTCGACGAAACCTGGAGGTGACGCTCTCGTACCTCACCGACCTGATCGATGGCGACCGCCCGCCCGACACCAGCCCGTTCTTCGTCACGACGACTCGCGACCGGTTGGAGCTCACCCGAGGACCGGACTTCCGAATCGATCTCGACGACTGGGATGAGATCCGCCGCGAGATCTCACGGTACGAAAGCCGTTCCACGCCGTCGGCAGCGCTCCCGCACTACGCCCGGCTGCTCGACCTACGCCGTGGTGCCGCCTTTCAGCTTCGTGCCGTCCCAGAGTGGGCGGAGGCGCCGCGACGACGACTCGACGTGCAGTTCGTCGCTGCGGCGACCCGCTATGCGGACCTGCTCCACGCCTGCGGCGACCACGAGACGGCCGCCGAGACCGCCGTCCGGGCCATCGAGGTCGATCGGTGGTCCGAACCGGCACATCAGGCCCACATCCGGGCACGTTCGGCGTTGGACGACCCGATCGCCGCCGCCGCCGCCTCGGCCGCCTGGAACGCAGCACTCGAAGAACTCGAACGCAACGACTGAGCCCCGCCGCTGAGCGGTCGCTGACGCTTGACTGATTCGTGGCTGATCCGTCGCTGAGGACGCCGACGATGATGTGATCCAGGACGGACATCGTCAGGATCAACGACCGAGGAGGGACACCGATGACCACGAAGACCGACCTGCTCGCAGCACTCCCTGCGCTGCGCGATATCGACCGAGCGGCACTCGACCTCCTGGCGCGCACGGCCGACATCGTCGACATCGCCGACGGCCAGCCGGTCACCCGTGTCGGGCAGCGAGCCACCCACTGCCTGCTCCTGGTGAGCGGATCGCTTCGGCCGACCCGAGCCGCCCGGCTCTTCGACCTCGACGAACTCCCTGCGCAGTGTGCGTGGACACAGCAGCCGGTGTCGACGACGGCTGCGGGCGACGTGGTCCTCCTTGCGATCGACCAGCGGCTCGCAGCGAGTGTCGCCTCGACGCTCGCCCCGGTGACGTCCGAGCGCACCGTGGCGGAGCCCGCTCGACTGCGAGCGAGCGGTCGACCGTGGCGACCGACGACGACCGCATGACGCCACGACCCCCCGCCGGTCACCCGGTCAGGGGGTCGTGTCGTGGAGGCGACGCCGGGAATCGAACCCGGGTACACGGCTTTGCAGGCCGTTGCCTCAGCCACTCGGCCACGTCGCCAGAGCGGTCACCCTACCGGCTGGTCAGGCGGTCGCCGTGGCCTGGTCCGACGCATGTCCGGCCGCTGCGAACCATGCGGCGAGCCGCCGGAGCCCCTCGTCGATCGTGACCGTCGGCCGCCAGCCGAGATCGTCACGTGCCGGGCGCGGGTCGAACCAATGGGCGGTACCGAGCTGGTCGGCGAGAAACCGGGTGATCGGCGGCTCGTCGGTCCGACCGGTGCGCGGCCAGATCCGATCGACGAGACTCCCGAGCCGGCGGGCAACGCCCAGCGGCACGTCTCGCGGCGTCACGGTCACGCCGGCTGCGTCACAGATACCGAGCACGAGCTCCCGGATCGGCCGGGGCTCGCCGTTGGCGATCACGTACGCCCGCCCCGAACACCTCGCGCCGGGTTCGACGGCGTCGAGCGCTGCAAGCATCGCGGTCGCAGCGTTGTCGATGTAGGTCGTGTCGACCAGCGAGGTCCCGCCACCGACGAGCGCAAGTCGGCCCGCTCGTGCTCGTTCGACGATCCGGCCGACGAGTTGCGTGTCGCCCGGACCCCACACGAGGTGCGGTCGCACGACCACCACGCCCAGATCTCCTGAGGCTGCTGCGAGTGCCCGATGCTCCCCGACCGCCTTGGTCTCGGCGTACCAGCCGCCGTGATCGTGCTCGGTGATCGCCGGGTCGGCATCCGCCCCGATCAGCGGGCGACCGTCGTGTGCGACCGACGGTGAGGACACGTGCACCAGGCGACGCACATCGTGGCGCTCGGCGGAGGCGATGACGTTCTCCGTCCCCTGCACGTTCACGGCGTGGAACTCGCTGCGCTCCCCCACGATCCCGACCTTCGCGGCCAGGTGCACGATCGCGTCGCACCCCTCGAC
>JBCBDK010000037.1:0-14054 GCA_038529675.1 Actinomycetota bacterium | reverse complement strand
TCGGTGACGATCCTGCTGAACGAGGACATCGGCCGAGCGAAGGTCAAGCCGCCGTTGCGGTCGATTCTCTCGACGTCCGACGCGATCAACCGGCTCTCGATCGCTCGCTTCTTCCTCTTCGGCTCGCGTGACATCTGGTTCGTCGTCGCGCTCCCGATCTTCCTCACCGAGCAGCTCGACTGGTCGAACGAGGGCATCGGCGCGTTCCTCGCGCTGTGGGTGATCGGCTACGGCGTGGTGCAGTCCGGCGCGCCGCGCGTGCTCCGCTCCACGCTCGGCGGCTCCGGCGGCGACGTCGCCTCGGCCCGACGGTGGGCGCTCCTGCTCGCCGGTTGCTCGGCAACGATTGCCGTGTTCGTTGCGATCGACGTCGGCACCACGGTGGCGATCGTCGGCGGGCTGATCGTCTTCGGGGTGATCTTCGCCGTCAACTCGTCGCTGCACTCGTATCTGATTCTCGCTTACTCCGAGCGCGAAGACGTCTCGCTCGATGTCGGCTTCTACTACTCGGCCAATGCCTGTGGCCGCCTCGTCGGCACGCTGCTGTCGGGCCTGCTGTACCTGTGGGGCGGCCTCGAGGTCGCGCTCTGGGGATCCACCGCCTTCGTGGTCGCCACGTGGCTGCTCACACTCCGCCTGCCCCCACTCCGCGCGGGTCGAGCGCCCACCGAGCCGACGCTCGTCAGCTGACCCGTGTGGTACGAGCGCGACGGCGAGTCGACGCCGAGCGATTTCGAGGGTCAGGCCGCACCCATCTGGTGCTCATCCCTCGGGTCGGCGTCGGTTCCGAAACAACGGAACGGCCGGGCTGCGAATCGCAACCCAGCCGTCCCTTCGTGTCGGGCTGAGAGGATTCGAACCTCCGACCCCTTGTCCCCCAGACAAGTGCGCTAACCAAACTGCGCCACAGCCCGTGCTGGTGTGCGGATCGATGATAGCGAGCCGGCGCCCCGTTCCGCATGGGCCGTTCGACCGGCGGACCGACGTGCGTCAGACGACGAGATCGACGACGCGCCAACCGAGATACAGCACGGTCATCGTGACGAGCAGCTTGAAGTGCCAGGGCGCCGTCTCTTCGTCGAACGGCGGCGGCTCGACCGCCGAACCCTCGGTTGCGTGGAGTTGCTCGCCGCAGGTCGGACATCGGCCGTCGTCTTCCACCGAATTCGGTGTGTAGTACTTCGCGCACGGCTCGCACCACGGCATCTTCGGGGCCCGCCCTCAGCTCTTCTTGCGAACGCGGATCTTCATCGCCGTCGATCCGAGGCCGAACTCCTCGCGGATCGTCCGCTCGATGTAGCGGAGGTACGACTGGGGCAGTTC
Organism: Actinomycetota bacterium; assembly: GCA_038529675.1. Taxonomy (GTDB): domain Bacteria; phylum Actinomycetota; class Acidimicrobiia; order Acidimicrobiales; family Ilumatobacteraceae; genus Ilumatobacter_A. The sequence goes on along the minus strand of JBCBDK010000037.1, from coordinate 12,731 downwards.
GCGGTTCACGAACAGCGTGAAGGTCGGCGGATCGGTCGCTCCCTGTACGGCGTACTGCACCTTCGCGCCCTTCGGCGCCGGCGCCTTCTGCTGCGCCGCGGCGATGATCCGGTTGATGTCCTTGGTCGGAACGCGGGTGTGATACTGCGCGATCGCCTCCTGCAGACGCGGGCGCAGCTTCTGGACGTTCTTGCCGCTCAGCGCCGAGATCTTGAGCACGGGGGCGTCGCCGACGAAGGCGAGCCGTCGCTCGAGCTCGACCATCACGTCGAGTCGGTCCTCGGCGGACACGAGTTCCCACTTGTTGAGCACGAGCAGGATCGGGCATCCCGAGGCGTCGATGCGCTCGGCAAGCCGCTGGTCTTGGTGGGTGACGCCCTCGGTGGCATCGATCACGAGCATCGCCACGTCCGCGTCGTCGATCGCTCGCAGCGCACGGACGAGCGAGTAGTACTCGGCCGAGTCGCCGATCTTGCCCTTGCGGCGCATGCCGGCGGTGTCGATGAAGACCATCGGCCCGTCCTCGGTCTCGACCAGTGTGTCGATCGCATCGCGGGTCGTACCGGCCATGTCGTGGACGACCGAGCGGTCCTCCCCCACCAGTCGGTTGAACAGCGTGCTCTTGCCGACGTTCGGCCGGCCGACGATCGCGATGCGTGGCGGCGCGACGTCGTCGTCACCCCACGCCTCGCCGTGCTCGACGTCGACGTCTCGGTCACGGTGGCGGCGAGCCTCCTCCGGGAACCGATCGATCACCACATCGAGCAGGTCGCCGGCTCGACGCCCGTGGAGCGCGCTGACCGGGATCGGCTCACCGAGGCCGAGTGCGAGGAACTCCCACATGTCGACCTCACGGCGGTCGTTGTCGGCCTTGTTCGCAACGACCATGACCTCGCGGCCCGAGCGGCGCACCCAATTCGCGATGTGCTGGTCCTCGTCGGTGACGCCCACCGAGGCGTCGACCACGAACAGCACCACGTCGGCACCGTCGACGGCGTCCTCGACCTGCTTGCTCACCTTGGCGTCGAGGTCGTCCCCAGCACCGCCAGGCATCCAACCACCGGTGTCGACGACGAGGAACGGCACCTCGAGCCAGGAGGCCTCCATGAACTTGCGATCGCGGGTGATGCCGGGGCGGTCCTCGACGATCGCGTGCTGCCCGCCGACGACGCGGTTGAACAGTGTGCTCTTGCCGACGTTCGGCCGCCCGATGATCGCGACGGTCGGGACACCGACCGCGGGCTCGTCGGTGGTGACGACCGGCTCGGAGGCGTCGGTGGAGGCGGTCGGATCGTCGTTCGCCTCGGCGTCGTCGGAAGCCGTTGGTGGTTCGGCGTCGGCCGGTACGGAGTCGGTCATGGTCGACCTTTCTCGAGAGCGCGGCGGAGGGCGACACCGTCGGTGGTGATCACCTCGACCGGGCGGGGCAGGTCGGCGACGGTCACACCGTCGAGGAAGCGGCCGTCGTCGCTCAGGCACACGTCGGGCAGGAGATACCGGTGGCCGGTCGGCTCGTCGGCGAGCACGCGGGTCACGTCCTCGCCGGTCATCAGGCCGGTGACGCCCGTGTTGCCGCCGAAGAAGTGGTTCTCGACCGGGAGGACTCGCACATCGGGACGGCCGATCGACTCGACCAGCGGCGTGATCACGGGCGCGCCGAGTGTTCCGGTCAGCACACCGATCGGCGCCGAACGGCTCGTACCGAGCGCCACCGACACCGATCCGAGCGCCGTGCGCCCATCGGCTGCGTCGTCGGATGACGTGTCGACGCCGCACGAGCTCCGCAAGCCGGTGTAGGCAGCTGGATTTGGTGGCGCATCGACCGCTGCGAAGAACCCGCGCTTGACCCCGGTGACCTCGCTGGCGTCGCCGTGGAACTCGAGTTCGAACGTCCGGGCCATGCCGATGCCGTCCTCGTGCATCCCGAACCCGTCGTACGTGTGCGGCTCGGGGAAGGGCACACCAGCCATGAGGTAGTACTCGTCGGCGGCGAACACGAGCCGACGACCGAGCACCTGCTGATAGATCTCCTGCCACTCGGCGACCGTCTCGACGACCGCTCGGGCCTCGTCGACGGTGTGCAGGCGCATCGCCGCCTCACCGTTGAACCGGGAGATACCGAGCGGCACGACCGCGACCGAATCGAGCTCCGGAAACCGGTCCAGCACGCCGGCCAACGTGTCGTCCAGCACGGCGCCGTCGTTGACGCCCGGGCAGACCACGACCTGCCCCTTGACCGTGATGCCGTGGTCGAGCAGCGCGCGAAGCCACCGCAGGCTCATCGCACCGCGGGGGTTCTTCAGCATCTGGCTGCGAACGTCGGGGTCGGTGGCATGGATGCTCACATGCAGCGGAGAGAGCCGCTCGGTCACGACGCGTTCCAGGTCGGCTTCGGTGAAGCGGGTCAGCGTCGTGAAGTTCCCGTACAGGAACGACAATCGGTAGTCGTCGTCCTTCAGGTACAGCGACCGGCGCATGCCCTTGGGCAGCTGGTAGATGAAGCAGAACTCGCAGTGGTTGTCGCAGGTCCGCACCCGATCGAAGACGGCGCTCGACACCTCGACGCCGAGCGACTCGCCGGCTCGCTTGGACACCTCGACGGTGAACTCGAGACCGGATCGCACCAGGTCGATCTCGACGTCGGGCTCATCGGTCGCCAACTGCCACTCGATGATGTCGCGCGGTACGTCGCCGTTGACCCGAACGATCTCGTCGCCGACCTGCACGCCGACCGAGGCCGCCGGGCTCTCGGGCGTGACGGCGACCACGACGGGCGCGAGCTGCTGATTGCGCTCGACGGTCGGGACGGTCGCTGACATCGCCGATCAGGCTACGGCGGGCGACCCCCGCCGATGGGTAGCATCGGTCGCACATGACCGACGGTCCGAGTCCCACCGCAGTGCAGGCCGGCGCAGTACCCGCCGGCGTCCGCCAGGTACTGCTCGCCGAGCCCCGGGGCTTCTGTGCCGGCGTGGAGATGGCGATCAAGGCGCTTGCGTGGATGGTGCGCTCGTTCGAGCCGCCGGTGTACTGCTACCACGAGATCGTCCACAACAAGCTGGTCGTCCAGCGCTTCGAGCAGCAGGGTGTGGTGTTCGTCGACGAGATCGACGACGTGCCCGCCGGCTCGCCGATCATGCTGTCCGCCCACGGGTCGGCGCCCGAGGTCGTCGAGGCGGCTCGCGAGCGGGGCTCCTATGTCGTCGACTCGGTCTGTCCGCTGGTCACCAAGGTCCACCATGAGGTGAAGGTGCGCGCCGGGAAGGGCTATCGCATCGTCTACGTCGGCCACGAGGGCCACGAGGAGGCGATCGGCACGATGGCGGTGGCTCCCGACGCCATCGACCGCGTCGAGTCGGTCAGCGAGGTGGAAACGTTGGCCGACACCGACGAGCCGGTCGCGCTCCTGGCCCAGACCACCCTCTCGCACCGCGACTGGGAGGGCGTCGCCGTGGCGGTGAAGCGACGATTCCCCGACGTCTGGACACCCGGCCGGAGCGACCTGTGCTTCGCCACGACGAACCGGCAGGCGGCCATCGAGGAACTCGCCCGACGCAGCGATGCGATCATCGTGATCGGTTCGGCGAACTCGTCGAACACGATGGCGCTCGCCAAGCTCGCCGAGGAGGAAGGCTGCGACCAGGTGTTCCGAATCAACTCGGTGAGCGAGCTCCCCTCAGACTTCTCCGGTGTGGTCGGGGTGACCGCCGGCGCGTCGGCGCCCGAGGAGCTCGTGTCAGCGGTCGTCGAGCACCTGTCCCCCGAGGAGGGCTGCGAACTCGTGATCGTCACCGACGAGGACGAGTACTTCCCGCCGCCGCGCAACATCCGAGAGCTGCAGGGCGGCATCGAGTCAGCCTCCACGGTGCTGCTGGGTGGCAGCCTCCTCGAGCGCCCCGGGATGGACGATCGAACGCTCAGCGCCAGCGAGGTCCTCGCCAGTCTCTCCGACTAGCCCTCGTCCGTCAGTTGCGGGGGACCTCGCTCCAGGGGACCTCGCGGTCGACGCGGACGTCGCCGGGAAGGCCGAGCACGCGTTCGCCGAGGATGTTGCGCATGACCTCGGAGGTGCCCCCCTCGATCGAGTTGGCACGTACGCGGAGAAACGCCTTCTGCGGGAGATCGAAGCCCATCGCGGTCTCCGGACGGATCATCTCGTAGCTGCCGTAGAGCATCCCGTCTGCGCCCATGAGGTCCATGACCTTCTCGTAGATGGCCTTGTTCAGGTCGGCCGACGCCATCTTGCCGATCGAACCCTCCGGCCCCGGGTCACCGGACTTGCGGTTCTGCGAGGCCCGGATGTTCGTCAGCCGCAACACCTCCGCCTGTGACCACAGCTTCATCACATCGTCCTTCGTCGCTGCGTCCTTGCGCCACTCGGGCGCACTGTCCCATGCGTGCGTGAGCGCAGCGATCGTGCCGGAGCCCTTCTGCGGGATCGTGCCGCCGATCGACACGCGCTCGTTCATGAGTGTCGTGAGCGACACTCGCCAGCCGTCGCCCGGCTTGCCCAACATCTCCGACTCGGGGATGCGCGTGTCGGAGAAGAACACCTCGTTGAACTCGGCCTCACCCGTCATCTGTCGGAGCGGGCGGACCTCCACCGTCGGGTCCTCCATGTCGACCACGAACGCCGTCATGCCGGCGTGCTTGACCGCCTGCGGATCGGTGCGCACGATCAGCAGCCCCCACTTGGACAGGTGCGCGAGTGTCGTCCAGACCTTCTGCCCGTTGCAGATCCACTCCTCGCCGTCCTTGACGCCCGACGACGACAGACCGGCGAAGTCCGACCCCGAGCCGGGCTCGGAGAACAGCTGGCACCACACCTCTTCGCCGGTGAACATCGGCCGGAGGTAGCGCTCCTTCTGTTCGTCGGTGCCCCACGCGACCACCGTCGGGCCACACATACCGTGGCCGATCGGGTTGCGGATCATTGCGTTCGGGGCGCCTTCGGCGTAGATGCGCTCGTTGATCAGCCGCTGCAGCTTCGGAGACAGCCCGAGCCCGCCACTGCCCTCCGGGAAGTGAACCCAGGCGAGGCCGCGATCGAACTGTGCGCCCAGGAACTCGGCGGGCGGCGTGTCCTTCGGCGGATGGCTCGACAGGAGGTCATCGACGAGGTCGTTGACCCGCTGCTCGTCGGCGGTCAGGCTGGCGCTTGCGTCGATCACCGTCATGTCGCTCAACGTAGTTGTCGTATGCAACCACGTGGAATTCGTGCGGTGGGACGTCGGCGGTCAGTCGTTCTCGGGGAAGCGCTTGGTGACCCGATCGAGCAGTTGGTCGCGGATGCTCACACCCGGCTCACGCGCCTTGTCGCCGGTGATCCGCCATCCGAGCCGGCTCGAGTAGAGCAACGGCGGCTCCTTCAACCGGTTCGGCACGACCTCGACCACCCGGGCGAAGAAGAGTTCGTGGTCCTCCATCGGTGTGATCTGGAACGTCTCACACCGCAGCCACGCGATCGAGTTCGGCACGACCGGCGGCCCGACGGCGCCACCTTCGCCGGCCGCATCGCCCGGCCAGTCAGCGACGTACTCGTCACCGACGTAGCGAAACTTGCGGCCCGGGTAGGAGAAGTACTGCCCCTCGACGATCTGGTCGGATGCGAGCAGGCTGACCGAGAACTCGCCGGCGGCGGTCATCAGCGGATGGGTGTCGTGCTTGGGCGACACCGACGCCATCACGATCGGTTCCTCGAAGCTCACCTGCGTCACCCAGTGGCTGGTGTAGAGACGACGAACCCCGTCGTACTGGGCACCGACGACTTCGACACCCTTCATCATCTGACCCAGGCACTGCTTGATCTCGCGGTCGATCACCCGGCCAGTGTGGCCGCCCGCCACCACCAACCGGGCGGTCGCAACGGACCGGGAGTTCTCCACACTGACCGAACCTCGACTCGTACGGTTCGTTCGTCGACGACACGGGAGGTCCGACCTGCCCATCAGCTCATCGGTTCCGCGGAACCGGAGCGTTCACGGCGCACGGGGTGGAGGCGTGCTGATCGGCACCTACACCGGCGGTGCCGGAACCGCCTGCGACAGCACCGGCATCGACGACCGCTATCGGGGTACCTCAGCGTGCCGTGAGCTGACGTCGCGCGAGGGCGTTCCACCAGCAGCGACGCCCGGAACGCAGTGTCTGCCCTCAGTTGAACACGCCGGTCGCCGCAGCGATCTCGTCGGCCTCGGCGACGGCGAGCTGCGGCACCGCCGCCCGCATCTGCATCACCAGACCGAGCCGCAGCGTGTCCTTCCGGACGTCGAAGATCGACCGCAGGTTGTTGAGCATGCGGACGACGATCGTCTGACCCATCGTCGGCTGCAGGAAGGACTCTTGCCACGCCACCTGACCGCGCGTGACGCGCTCGAACAGCGCGCGGGCATCGGAGCGGTCGAGGACCGTGCCGCCGCCGAACGGGTCGTAGAAGTGCTCCTCGTCGCCGGCATGGCGGACGAGGAAGTGCGCCGGCAGACCAACGCCCACCAATGGGACCCCGACGCGTCGAGCCACCTCGATCATGAGGACCGAGAGGCTGATCGGGATCCCGGTACGACGCTCGATCACGCTGTCGAGGCACGAATTCCGCCAGTCGTAGTACCCGCGTGCATTGCCGTGGAATCCGAGGTCGCTGAAGAGGTAACGGGCCACGCCGTCTGCCGTCGGCGTGGGGCACTCCCCTGCGAGCAGGTCGATCGACGCCAGCCAGTCGATCTCATCGAGCGGCGCTTGCAGCGCGCTCGACATGGCGAGACATGCCTCGTCGAGATGGAGTTCAGTGGCGTTCATCACCTGGGTGAAGCGGCCGACACTCACCATTCGAACGCTATCGATCGCGTGGGTTACGTTGCCGCTCATGTTCCCCGGAGCCCACCTCGAACACCACGCCGACAAACCTGCGCTCGTCATGGGCGGCTCGGGATTCACCCAGACCTACGGCGAGCTCGATGCAGCCGCCAACCGATTGAGCCGGGTGCTGCGGCACGCAGGGCTCCAGCCCGGCGACCACGTCGCGATCTGCATGGAGAACCACGACCGCTACCTCGAGGTGGTGTGGGGCTGCCACTACGCCGGCCTCGTCTACACCTGCGCCTCGTCCAGGCTGCAGAGCGGTGAACTCGAGTACATCGTCAACGACTGTGGCGCCCGGATCTACATCACGTCGAAGTTCAAGTCGGACCAGGCAGCGGAGATCGTCGCCAACACACCGAACGTCGAACTGCGACTGATGCTCGACGGCACGATCGACGGGTACGAGAGCTACGAGGCCGCCGTCGACGCGCAGTCACCCGATCCGCTCGACGAACAGCGGGTGGCCGGCATGGACATGCTCTACTCGTCGGGCACGACCGGCCAGCCCAAAGGGGTCGCTCGAGCCTTCCCGAACGAGCCACTCGACACCTGGAACAACGGCGTCTCGCTGCTGTGCCAGCTCCTCTTCGCCGTGGACGAGTCGAAGCGCTACCTGTCGCCGGCGCCCTTCTATCATGCGGCTCCGCTGCGCTTCTGCATGTCGATGCACCAACTCGGCGCGACCGTCATCGCGATGGAGCACTTCGACGCCGAGGAGTACCTGCGGCTCGTCGAGGAGCACTCGATCACGCACAGCCAGGTCGTCCCGACGATGTTCGTCCGCATGCTCAAGCTCGACGAGGCGACCAGGTCGACGTTCGACGTCTCCTCGCTCGAGTACGTCATCCACGCCGCAGCACCGTGTCCGATTCCGACCAAGAAGGCGATGATCGAGTGGTTCGGGCCGGTGATCCACGAGTACTACGCGGGCTCCGAGGGCAACGGCTTCGTCTACTGCAACTCGGAGCAGTGGCTCGCCCACGAGGGCACCGTCGGCATGCCCATCAACTGCGAGCTGCACGTCGTCGGCGAGGACGGCGCCGAGGTCCCGAACGGTCAGTCCGGCACGATCTACTTCTCCGGCGGCGCCGACTTCGAGTACCACAACGATCCCGAGAAGACGAAGAGTTCTCGACACCCCGAGGGTTGGTCCACGTTGGGCGACGTCGGCTACGTCGACGACGACGGGTTCCTCTACCTCACCGACCGCAAGGCCTACATGATCATCTCCGGTGGCGTGAACATCTATCCGCAGGAGGCGGAGAACGTCCTCGTCACGCACGACAAGGTGATCGACGTCGCCGTGTTCGGCGTGCCGAACGACGAGTTCGGCGAAGAGGTCAAGGCCGTCGTGCAACCGCGGACGATGCCCGGCGACGAAGTCGCCGAGCAGGCGCTCGCGGGTGAGCTGATCCAGTTCTGCAAGACGCAGCTCGCCGACGTGAAGTGCCCACGTTCGATCGACTTCCGCGAGGAACTCCCCCGCCACCCGACCGGCAAGCTCTACAAGCGCATCCTGAAAGACGAGTACTGGGAGGCCGCAGGCCGCTCCATCTGATCGCGTCGTTTCGCGGCCCCGCCGGGGTCTGGCAGACTGCCTCGCCGTGGCGGAGGGACCGACGACGACGGGAGCACACCCGTATCTCGCGCATCACGAGTGGCACGCCGATCAGCCGGACCGTCCGATCGCGTTCGCACACCGCGGCGGGACCGATGGCGCTCCCGAGAACACGCTCGCCGCGTTCGAACACGCGTGGGAGCTCGGCTACCGATACCTCGAAACCGACGTCCACCTCACTCGCGACGGCGAGCTCGTCGCGTTCCACGACACCGATCTCGCCCGCACCTGCGGTGTCGACGCCGCCATCGGCGACCTCACGATCGACGAGCTGCGCGACATCCGGGTCGGTGGCGAACACCCGATTCCCCTGATGACGGAGCTGTTCGAGCGGTTCCCGGCCGCGCACTTCAACATCGACGCCAAGTCGGACACGACCGTGACGCCGCTGTGCGACCTCGTACGCAGGGCCCGCGCGGTCGACCGTGTGTGTCTCGCGTCGTTCTCACAGCGCCGCGTCGATCGGATGCGGTCGATCCTCGGACCCGGGCTGATGACCAATCTCGGCAGCATCGGCGTCGCTCAGCTGCGCGTGTTCGGTCGTACCTTTCGGCGCGGCCACCAGAGCGCACAGGTCCCCGTTCGTCACGGTCGCATCCCGATCGCCGATGCACGCTTCGTCCGAGCGGCGAAGCACCTCGGCATTCCGGTCCACGTCTGGACGATCGACGATCCGGTCGAGATGGGTCGCCTGCTCGATCTCGGCGTCGGCGGCATCATGACCGACGTCACCGCTGCCCTCCGTCAGGTGTTCGTCGAGCGCGATCTCTGGCCGACCTGATCGGGCATGCACCCCGCCCCGAACCGCACACGGAGCGAGGGACGGCCGGCACACCCGTGAGGGGCGCTGTGGGTGTGCCGGCCGGACCATCACCTCGGACCGCGGCCCGGCAGGCGGGTCAGCGTGCCGAGGCGGTCGTCGAGGCGAACGATGATGAACTCGTTGTCGTCCGGTGCGCCCGTGCCCACGTGGCGGCCGACGCTGAACGGGTAGTTGTTGTCGTTCAAGATCCCGATCGTCTGGCTGTTGATGACCACGACGTCCTCGATCGTCACGAACGGGAAGGCGAAGGGGTCGCCGAGACCAACGTCGCCCGGGTCTCCCGCACCGCCGATCTCGAAGCGATTCGAGAGGTTCATCAGATCGACCGTCTCGGCCTTGCGCACCGAGGTGCCCGTGTCGCCGAGCCGGATCTCGTTCACGGCCTTGTAGCCATCGAGGTCGCCCTGACTGCCGTCTCGTTCGATCACGAGGCCCTGTCGGTTGTTGAACAGCACGAAGTCACCGATCGCGGTGCCTCGTTCATCGAGCTCGTAGAACCAGGCGTCGTCGGTGTACGCGTCGCGGAACGTCGAGAACTCGAAGATCCGGAGCACATCGTCGTCCCCCTCGATCGGCCTCTCCAGCAGCGGATAGAGGATCCGGCCGTTCGGCGAGATCGCCATGCCCTCGAACCCACCGCTCGACCGCACCGCGAACGGCACTGCCTCGTCGGTCACCCGGTACGGCCAGTACAGACCGGCGAGCCAGGGCGTGTTGGCGCCGTCCTCGTCTCGGAGGTTGGTGCCATCGCCGGTGAAGTCACCGAAGAGGTACACCGTCTGGATGTCCGGGTACTGCTCCTGGACGAGCAGGAGGGACCGCCAATCGAAGCTCTGGATCGCCGCCCGGTCGGTCAGCCCGTTTGACGCGATCGTTTCGGCGAGCGCATCGACGAATGCCTGCGGCTCGAGCGTCCGGTCGGCGAACTCGGCTCGCGGGTTGATCTTGGTCTCGATGTTGTAGCGGACGAGGGAGGCGTTGTTGGCCTTCTCGGCGGCGCCTTCAGCAGCTGAGCCTTCGCCGGTGGAGTACCACTCGGCGTAGAAGTCGACGAAGTCGAACAGATCCTGCACGGTCGGCATCACGTAGGGGTCGACGAAGCCTCGCTCGGCAGCGAAGGCAACGGACACCGGGGAGAGTTCGGGGTCGTTCACCTGCTTGGGGCCCCTGAACAGCGCGTCACAGATGAACGTCGACTGGATCTCGGCGGCGGTGAGGTCGCGAACGAACACCTCGTCGTCCTCGGTGTACGGCTCGCCGTCCACACGGCGGCACTTCTCCGATTCGATCGCCGGGTCGTGGTCCAGGATCGACACGCCGTCGAGCGACACCCCGGTGTCGGTCTCCAACGTGTTCATCAGGAGGTCGAGCGCCACTTCCATGCCCGGCAACGTGTTCTCGGGACGGAGGTTGCGAGCGCCGCGGTGACCCTGTGCGTCGAACCGTTCGGGGTCGATCCGTCCGTCGTCGAGGATCAGCGTCGGGTCGAACTCCTCGACGGCCTCGCGCAGCAGGTCCGGTCGGTCGGAGATGATGCCGTCGACACCGAGCGCCATCAGGTCGAGCATCCGATCCTTGTCGTTGATCGTGTACGGCACGACCGGGAAGCCGGCGGCTTGGAGCTGGCCGACGTCGTGGATCTCGCTGTCCGCAGCGGCCAGTCCGTCGGACGGCACCTCGCGGTTCGGCACGTTGGTGTCGTCGTTGCCGTCGACCAGCATGACCTCCCACGGCGACACCACCGGAGTCTTGGTGTTGCCGTTGGCCTCTGCGTGGGCACGCACGGCGTTCATCACCCGCAGGGTCGAGATCTCCTCGTTGAAGGGGTTCTGCGGCGCGCGGAGCTCACCGTCACCCTCGGGGTCCGGGAGCGCGATCGGTGGTTGGAGCACCTTGCCGGTGGCATCGGTCTGGATGAGGAACGGCCCGAACTCATCGCCGAACCACAGCGTCCCATCAGCGGCCAGCTGGAACGACTCGAGGTCGAAGTCGGCGCCGGTCAGGATCCGCTCCTCGCTGAAGTGGTTCACGATCGCGAACGGGATGTGGCGGTCGGGATCGCGCAGCTCGATGAACTCGAGCACGTCGATCGAGCCATCGCCCGATTCGAGCGGTGCGGGCGGGTTCGCCTCGTCGAAGGCCGTCTCGAACTCGGGCGCGATCGCATAGACCCGGAGGTGGTAGTCGGCGGAGTTCGTGATGCCGCCGAAGCCGTTGTCGCTCATCGCCCAGAACGTCCCGTCGCCGCGGTCCAGCACTGCGGAGAAGCCCTGGACGGGCTGCGCGTCCTCGAACGGACCGCGGTCGCCGATGTAGCGGCCCGACGTGGGTCCGTCGGCGAAGGTGTCGGCCGGCAGCACCGCACGTCCGATGAGGCGATCGCCGCCTCGTGGAGACGCTTCGGTCGAGCCGGTACCGACCATCACGGCGGCGACGCCGAGCGCAGCGACGGTCGCCACGGAGGCGGCTCGCTTCGATCGGGAGTTCGGAACGCCCGCAGGCATTCGAGCCTGCGGAGCAGCGGATCGGGTGTGGTGCATCGTGAGACTCCGGTCTGATCGGATGACGTGAGGCCCGCTCGGGTCGTGGTGACCCGCCGAGCGCGCAAGCTACGGAACCTGCCTGAACAGCAGCAGTCGTCGGGGCGACCGCCGAGGGAACGATGCGGGGCGCCCGGGTGACACATCCAGCGATGCTCCGGTTCAGGCGTGGACCTCCGTCATGGGTGAGCGGCGCCACGTATCTGGGAGGATGGGCCGATGATCGAGACCAACCCGCCGGTCCGTTCGGTCCGGGCCCCGAACCACCTGGTCGCATCCGCGGATCAACTCGCAACGTCCGCCGGGGTCGAGATGTTCGCTCGCGGCGGGAACGCCGTCGACGCCGCGATCGCCACCAACGCGGCGATCGCCATCACCGGCCCGCACCTGTGCGGCATGGGTGGGGACCTCTTCGCACTCGTCCATCACGACGGCGAGATCATCGGCCTGAACGCATCGGGGCGGGCCGGCTCGGGGGCGGACCCCGGCGCACTCCGAGCAGAGAGCCACACCGAGATGCCGTTCCGTCACGACATCCGTTCGGTCACGATCCCGGGCTGCGTCGACGGCTGGGTCGCACTCCACGCGCGGTTCGGGTCGCTTCCGCTCGACACGATCTTCGCTCCGGCGATCCGGCTTGCGAACGACGGCTTCCCGGCGAGCCCGCTCCTTGCCGCAGCGGTGCACCTCCTCCCGCCCGAGAGCAGGGAGCACCTCCAGGAGCTCGCGACCCAGGCCGACAAGCGTGGCCGGCGGGTGCGGCGACCCGGTGCCGCATCGGCCCTCATGAGTATCGCCGCGGGCGGACGGGACACGTTCTACCGCGGCGCGTTCGGGGAGGGCCTCGTCGGGCTGGGCGAGGGGCTGTTCGACCACGACGATCTCGCCGTGCCAC
>JBCBDK010000036.1:0-14115 GCA_038529675.1 Actinomycetota bacterium | reverse complement strand
GGTCCCGCTAAGACATCCATCAGCGCACCGATGACCGCTTTCATGCCGCCTTCGAGCGTCTTCAGCACCACGTTGCCGGTGAAGCCGTCGGTGACGCACACGTCGCAGGCATCGCCCATGATGTCGCGCCCTTCGACGTTGCCGACGAAGTCGATGCCGTCGGTGACGGACAGCAGCTCGTGCGTCTCCTTGCGGAGCGTGTCGCCCTTGGTCGGCTCTTCGCCGATCGACAGCAACCCGACTCGCGGTCGCTCGATGTCGAAGCGGTGACGGGCGTAGATCTCGCCCATCTGGCCGAACTGCACGAGCAGCTCTGGCGTGACCTCGGCGTTGGCGCCTGCGTCGAGCAGCACCGTCGGTGTCGAACCCGGCACGGGGATCGGTGTGGCGATCGCAGGCCGTTTGACACCCTTGATCCGACCCATCCGCAGGAGCGCGGCCGCCATCGTGGCGCCGGTGTTGCCGGCTGAGATCATCGCACTCGCGTGGCCGTCGCGTACGGCCTCTGCGGCGCGCACGAGGGTCGAGTCCTTCTTCCGGCGGACCCCAGCAGCGGGGTCGTCGTGCATGCCGATGACCTCGCTGGCCTCGATCAGGTCGAGGAGGTCACCCTCGGGGGTAGTGCGTCCATCGAGGTCGGCGGGGCCGACGAGCACGACCGGAATACCGTCGGCGTGTGCGTTCAGCGCACCGGCGACGCTCGTCGCCGGATCATCGCCGCCCCGCGCATCGACGGCGACGGGCAACATCGGTGGCACCGTGAATCGATCCCCGGAGGAACCGGTGTCAGTTGACGTCGATGACGTAGCGGTCCTTGTACCACCCGCAGGATGGGCAGACCGTGTGCGGCACCTTGCCGGCACCGCAGCGAGGGCAGACGCTGCGCGACGGAGCGTTCAGCGTCCACGCGCTGGCGCGGCGGCTCCGGGTCTTGGCTTTGGAGGTCTTCTTCTTCGGGACAGCCATCGTTCGCTCTTCGTTCGCTGGTTTCGACCGTCGGCTCGTGGGGATCCGACCCGTCGACAGGGCCGCTTCACGATATCGGACCCAGCCGATGCGACAACTCGAGTGCGCGAGTGGTCAACAGGTCACCCGACGCAGTTCAATCGTCGAGCACGAGGCCGTCGAGGGCCGCCCAGCGATCGTCGCGGACCGTCGTGTCGCACTCGCAGCTCGCCGAATTGCGGTCGATGCCACACACCGGACACAGCCCGGCGCAATCCGGGCGGCAGAGACGTTCGTCGTCGAGTTCCAGCAGGACGAGCTGGCGTGCCATCGGCGTCAGATCGAGCTGATGCTGCTCGATGAGGTACGCGTCGTCGTCGGTCAGTTCGCGCTGATAGCGCTCGTCCACGTCCACGACCGCTCGACCGGCGACCGGGGCGAGACAGCGCCGACACGAGCCCGTCCACGGCGCGATCACCTCACCGCGCACGTCGATGCCGTCGTTGGTCGACTCGAGTTCGAGGTCGACCTCGACGTCTCCGTCGAGCGCATCGTGGACGACGTCGAGCGCCGCGCCGTCGATCGTCGTCGTGACCGGTCGCAGCGTGCCGGGTTGGCGGAGCAGCTCGACGGCGTTGACGCGCAGCGGTCGGAGAGGATCGGACATCGACTCCAGGCTAGGGCCGTACGGCAGGACACCTGCCGAGGCCACGCCGATCAGGGTGGCGTCAGATGTCCTGGTCGAAGAACGCGGCGCTCGACGCAGAATCGACCTCGACGGGGCCGGTCGGATCGTCGGCAGGTTCACCGATCGACAGCCGTTGGCGGCCCGCATGGACCGTCTTGGACAGCTTGTCGAGCAGGATCTCGAACGAGCCGAGCCGCTGATCGAGGAAGTCCTCGGTTTCGTGCTTGAGGCGACGGGAGTCGGCCTCGGCGGTGTCCATCACCTGTCGGGCGCGCTGCTCGGCGGCGCGCACGACCTCGGTTCGTTGCACCATGCGTTCGGCGCGCACTCGGGCGGCCTCGAGCAGTTCGTCGGCCTCGCGGCGGGTCTTGCCGACGAACTCTTGGCGTTCCTTCAGCATCCAGCGCGCCTGGCGGAGCTCGTCGGGCAGCCGGTTGAGCGACTCCTCCAGCAGCTCGATGATCTCGTCGCGATCGATGCGGGGCGATGACGACAGCGGCATCGTCGGCGCGGTGGCGATGATGTCGATCGCGCGACGAAGCAGCGTCTCCGCGTCGCCGACGTAGTTCGCAGGTTGGACCTCGTCGGGATACCGGTGATGGTCCGTGACATCGTCGTACTCGCCGGGTTCGTCGTCGTGTTGGTCGTAGCTCATGGAGATGGTGTGCGTCGTGGGTCAGGTCGCGAACTTGTCAGCGAGTGCCTCGGCCACCGGTGGTGGCACCAGGTGCGACACGTCGCCACCGTACTTCGCGATCTCGCGCACGAAGCGGCTACTCACGAACGACATCGCCGGATCGGCCGACACGAAGACGGTCCGGATCGTCGAGACCGAGTGATTCATCTGCGACATCTGCTGCTCGATCTCGAAGTCGCCCGGCGTGCGCAGCCCCTTGACGATCATGTCGGCATCGGCCGCTCGTGCTGCGTCGATGGCCAACCCCGAGTGGCTCGTGACCTCGACGCCGTCGAGATGCGCCACGCTCGCGCTCAGGAGTTCGAGCCGTTCGTCGACCGAGAACATCCCGTTCTGCTTCTCGAAGTTGAACAGGACCCCGATCGTGACAGCTCCGAAGAGCTCGCGTGCCTGCTCGATCACATCGAGGTGACCGAGGTGCGGTGGGTCGAAGCTGCCCGGATAGAACGCCCGCATCAGCCGCGCGGCCCTTCGCTCCTCATCGCCGGGACACTACTGCGGGCTCCGTTCCAGGAAGCTGACCCACGTACGTCCGTAGCGCCGGGCCCGGAGCTGCTCCCAGCCATCGGGGGCCTCGACGGAGCGCCCCGACTCGGCGACGACGAAGTCGGCCCGGATCGCGCCGAGCAGAGCCGGCCAGTCGGCGAAGTCGTAGGGCGGATCGGCGAACGCCACGTCGGCGTCGATCGACCCGGCCGCCGTCAGCGCGTCGCCGCGGACGACGCGGCTGCGCGACTCGAGTCCGAGCGCGCTCAGGTTCTCCTCGAGCGACCGCAGCGCGAGCCGGTCCTGTTCGACGAACGTGCAACGCTCAGCACCTCGCGACAGCGCTTCGATCCCGATCGCGCCGGAGCCGGCGAACAGGTCGACGACCAGCGCGTCGTGCACGAGGCCGATGCTCCCGAGTGAGTTGAAGATCGCCTCGCGGACACGGTCGGTGGTGGGGCGCGTCGAGAACCCGTCGGGCGCCACGAGCTTGCGCCCACCCAGTTCACCCGCCACCACTCGCATCCAGTCAGGATACGGGCGACCCGGTGCGACACAGCCGTGGGGGTCGCCCGTGGGTGTCACTGACGTGGGCGCGGATGCCGAGCCACGGCTGGCAGACTCGTCGCGTGTTCGCCCCGCCCGAACAGATCACGTGCATCGACTGCGGCGGGCGCTGTTTCCTGCTCACACACCCACCGGAGGACGGCGCGTGGGAGGCGGGCGATGCGGTCGCCTATCGGTGTGAGGACTGCCTCGACCGGTGGGACCTCGTCCTCGAGGACGACGACATCGAGTCCGACGGCCGCCCCGACTGGTGACCGCGGCCCGCCGGCCGTCGATCGTCGTCATCGCTTCACCCATCGCTGCACCGACCAGCGCGTCTCCGGCATCACGTCGGCCGGAACGTGGTGCCCGACAGCGGCCGGAGCGTCGACCTCCACCGTCGCAGCCCAGCGGCCGTATCGCGTGGCAGCCGGCGCCGCACTCGCACCGTGGAGCACGACGGACGCGACCACGGTGAGACCGATCAGCGCGAACAGCTGATCGCTGCGTCCACTCAGCTCGTCAGCCTCCTCCACGAGGAGCAGCCCGAACACGATCGAGGCGAGCCCGCGAGGCCCGAACCACCCGAGGAAGAGCCGGCTCTGCCATCGCAGCCCGGTGCCGACCAGTGCCAGCCACACCGGGAGCATCCGCACGATCGTCAGGCTGGCGAGCGCGGCCACCGCGATCGCTCCGTCGATGTGGCCCATCACGCCGTCGACGAGCACGTTGCCGAACAGGAAGAAGGCGATGAGTGCGAGGAGCTGGGCGGCGTCGTCGGTGAACTCAGCGAAGTGTGCAGCGCGCCCTTCACCGTGCGTCGCCGTCGGATCGGTCGCCCCGGCACCGAACGCGATGCCGGCGACGAAGGCAGCGATGAACGCGTTGCCACCGACCGCCTGGGCCGCGAACAGAGCGACGACCGGCACGACCATCGTCGCGAGCTGTTCGTATCGCCCGTCGGACCAGCGGGCGAGGTGCGCCCACGACAGCGCTCGGATGGCGACCACGCCGAGCACGACGCCGATCGCGACGCCGTAGCCGATCTGCTCGGCGACGAAGCCGATCCACGCACCGGTCGATCGCTCCTCGTCGACGGCGATGGCGGCGAGCACCGCAGTCGCCGGGACCACGAGGCCGTCGTTCACGCCCGACTCGACGTTCAACGTCAATCGGTCGCGCGCTGGGACCGACTCGTCCTCCACCACCGCTGCCCCGAGCGCAGCGTCAGTGGGGGCGAGGATCGCTGCGACGAGCGCGAGTTCGACGACGCCGACACCACCGATGAGCGCGGTGTTGACGAGCGTGCCGAGGACGATCGTCAGGGGGAGGCCGATCAGCAGCAGGCGGGTCGGCAACCCGAGGTAGCGGCGGAGTCGCCGAGGATCGATCCGTACCGCGTCGCTGAACAGCACGACTGCGAGTGTGATCTCGGCGACCAGTGCGATCGCCTCGCCGTCGGTGTCCAGCTCGACGAGCCCGAGCGCCGCCGATGCCCAGCCCGCGCCGACGAAGACCATCGGCATCGAGACCGGCCACGACGACACCCGTCGGGACACCAGCGAATAGCCGAACACGAGGACGGCCACGACGACCACCTCGGACGCTGACATGCGCCGACACTAGAACCCCGGCACGGTCGGCAGGGTCAGCGGGACTCGTCGCGGATGCGTTTCTTGGTTGCTGCCCAGCCGCAGATCGGGCACGCGGTCAGGTCGTGGTGCCGCGCCGGGCAGTACTCACGCCCGAAGTAGATGATCTGGAGGTGGCGGTCGTTCCACGTCTCGCGAGGAAAGACCGCCTTGAGGTCGTGTTCGGTCTTCTCGACGGTGGTCCCGTTGGAGAGACCCCATCGTGCTGCGAGGCGGTGGATGTGTGTGTCGACCGGGAACGCGGGAACTCCGAACGAGCCCGCCATCACCACCGACGCCGTCTTGTGCCCGACACCGGCGAGCGACTCGAGGAACTCGAACTCGGGAATGATCTCGCCACCCGCATCGATGATCTGGTTCGCCATCTTCCACAGGTTCTTCGCCTTGGTCGGCGCGAGCCCGATCTCCTTGATCAGCTCGAGGATCCGGTCGGGATCGAGCGCGGCCATCTTCTCGGGCGTGTCGGCGACGGCGAACAGCGCTGGCGTCACCTCGTTGACCTTCTTGTCGGTCGTCTGCGCCGACAGGGCCACGGCCACGAGCAGGGTGTACGGATCGGTGTGATCGAGTGGCACGGGTGGATCCGGGAAGAGCTCGTCGAGGATCTCTCCGATCCGGTCTGCCTTGTCCTGACGTCGCACCGGGCGGACGCTACCGGCGGGCCGAAATTCCCGGCAGGGAGCCGTCGCGATCGAGAACGCTGGTGCCATGGACCGTCACATCGACGACACCGGGAGGGCGTCTGGGTCGCGCCGCTCCTCCGGTCAGCGAACCGATCGAACGATGCGAGCCCGTTGGGCTGCCGTCGGCGCTGTGGTCGCGGTCACGCTCGGGGCCGGCACGATCGCCACGGTGGACGCCGTGACCGGCTCGGGCGAACGGGCGATCTATCACTCGATCGAGCCGTGCCGGCTGAAGGACACCCGCGACGAGTTCCGCGTCGGGACAGCCGCAGCGATGACGGCCGGTGAGCGGCGGACCGTCGTGGCGCGAGGCGCGCAGGGCGAGTGCCCGGCCAGCTCACTTCCGGACGATGCCGTGTCGCTGGCGCTCAACGTCACCGCGGTGAACGCAAGTGCGCCGACGTTCATCCAGTTCTGGGGCGAAGGTGACCCTCCGACGAACGGCTCTAGCCTCAACCCGGTCCCGGGTGCGGCGCCCGCCCCGAATGGGGTCACGACAGTGCTGTCGTCGACGGGCACGTTCGAGATGTTCAATCTGGCCGGCCGCGTCGAGGTGATCATCGACGTCGTCGGATTCTTCGCCGACCACCATCACGACGACCGCTACTACACCGAGTTGGAGACACGAACCGTTGCGACGCCGACGTTCACACACGTGCGAACCGACGACGCCGGGTTCGTGGAGGGTGCCGGCGAATTCCGGCACGCAGGCGACCTCGGCAATTTCAGCACCGACGGCGGAACCGTGAAGCTGACGTGGACGACGACCTTCCTCCGCACGGTGGCCGCGGGGAATTGTTCGTTCCAGCTCCGGATCGACGGCGAGAACGCGAAGAAGAGCGTGGAACCGACGGGGATGGAGGGTCGGGCCGGCGATGTCGGCGTCCCGATCCCCGCGACCCTCGTCGAGGCGTTCGAGAACCTGAACGCCGGCAACCGAACGATCGAGGTCTGGATCAAGAACACCCACGACGGTCGCTGCACGTACAACGGCGGCAACGCTGTCAACGCCATCCTGGTGGAGGACTTCGCCGACCGACGAACGTTCGTGTTCGCAGCGCAGGACTGAGTCACGGGTCCCCGCACCGATCTCTGAGCGGGGACGCCAGCGCCTGAACGTCACCAACCCGGTCAGAGGCCCTGGTAGACAAACGGGACGTCGGTGACGGCGGCGACGGCGACCCAGAGCAACAGCAGCGCGATCACGAGCCCGATCGCCGACTCAGCCAGGTGGCGCCGCCACCGCGGCACCTCGCCGTCGACGTGGTTCGAGTCGAGCTGGTCGTGGTCATGGGTCATCGGCACTCCAGTGCTGCGTCGACGGATCGGAAGTGGGCGCACACGCGTGCGGCGAGGAACTCGCCGAACGGCTCGGCGTCGACCATATGGATGGCGTCGCCGTAGATGCCGCGGGCGCGGGCGTCGTTCCGGCTCCACATACGAGCGTCGACGACGATCGCGCCGCCGATCGCGTCAGCATCGGCCTCGAGGTCGTCGGCGAGGTCGCTCCAGAAAGCCTCGACCAACGCCGCCGCCTCGTTGAAGCTCGGGTCGACGAGCAGCTCGGGGTTCAGCGGGCTGGCGTAGGCGTACACGGGCACGTCGAGGGCGTCGAGACGCTCGAACAGCTCGTCGATCAGGCCTCGGGCCGGTCCGCTCGGGAGCCCGGCGCCGCGCATCAGCGCCTCGACGCGGGCAGGCTCGTCGCCGACGATCTGCGTTCCGTGCTCCTGCACGAGCCAGAAGCTGTCCGAGTCGGGCAGGCGGGGATCGATCTCGGGCGGAACGGGTTCCTCCGGGTCGAGCACGAGATCGAGCGAGTCGAGGCGTTCGACCGCGTACTCGTTCAGCTCGAACTGCCCCTCGACGGCTCCGATGGTGGCCCGACTGATGCGCCACGCGAGGTCGTCGGGTGACGTGATCGCCGCCGCCCACGGCAGGGTGTCGACGTCGCGCCACAGCGCCCCGACGTTCGAGACGTCGAGGTTGTCCCAGCCGCGCAGCGACAGGCCCGACCGCGTCCAGGTCGGGTTGAGTGCAACGACCACGGCGTCGACACCCGCCGCGCCGGCGGTGTCCAGCGCACGGATCACGTCGATCGTCCGCGGGGCGAGCAGGGACGACACGACGGTACGCACCGGCTGTCCGCCGACCGACGCGATGCGCCGATCGACCGCCGCCGCGACGGACACGGTGCCGAGCTTGATCTCCGACCCACCGATCCATGCGATGGTGAAGGTCTCGTCGTCGTCGGCGGGCGGCAGGAATCCGGCGAAGTCGGTGAGCGACGTCGGCCCGACGTAGGCCACGTCAGACGGCGGGACGTCGGGCTCGACCGCACGGTCGGCAGCCGGGATGAACGGGACCACCACCGCCGAGACGGCGAGGCACCAGACGAGCGACCAGCCGGCGACACGCCCGACACTCCCCCATGTGCTGAGCACGTCGAGCCGCCGAAAGAGTGTGAGCAACGCGTTCACGTCGGCCATCCCCACACGGCGGCGTAGAAGTCGATCGACTCGCCCAGGTCGAGTTGGAGCAGCGGCAGACTCAGTGTGAACCACACGAACACGCCGACCGACTTCGCCCAGCGGACCGGCTGGTTGGCCGAGGCAGGCCTGCGGGCCTGGAGCATCCGGTGCCCGACCAGCGCGACCGAGTGGTACACGCCGAACACGAACGTCGCCCACGTCACGCCGTGCCAGAGCGCGATGAGCATCATCGTCACGACCGTGCCGACGTACATCCGCTCGGGGTGGCCGGCGACGATCGGCGTGAACACGTTGGTGCGCAGGAACGACGTGAGGCTGATGTGCCAACTGTTCCAGAACGCGGACGGGTCGGTCTGGCGGTACGGGCGATCGAAGTTGGGACGGACGTCGGCGCCGAGCAACGTCGACGCACCGATCGCCAGATCGGAATAGCCGGCGAAGTTGACATAGAAGAACCAGCCGTAGGCGATGAGCCCGATCCAGAGTCGCCACGGTGGGTTGTCGGCGTAGAACGCGAGGATCTCCGGCGACCAGTCGAGCAGGAACGCCAGTACGAACACCTTGAACAGCCCGGTCAAGATCTGCGTCACTCCGGCGACGAGTCGCTCGGCGTCGAGCGGAACCCGCGCCTCGACCGTGGCTGCGGTCTCTTTCCACGTGGCGATCGGCCCGACGACGAGCAGCGGCGGGAACAGGCCCGTCGCCAGCACGCGGCCGGGCTCCTGACGCTCCACGAGGCCGAGGTTGCTCTTCACGAGCAGGTCGGCGGCGCGAAACGCTGCGAACGACAGCCCGATGGGACCGATCACGTCGAAGGCCCGGTCGACGGCACCGAGGAACGGCGAGGTGGCAACGAACGCCCCGTCGGTCCACACGTTGAAGCGCACGACGAACTCGATCGGCCAGACCTTCCACGCGACGAGCGGCGTGAGCGGGACCAGTAGCGCCGTCCACATCACCCACAGGCCGTGACGCCGCTCGCCGGTCGCAGCGACCAACGGTTGGGCCGCGGCGACGAGCAGCCAGAACACGAGGTGAAACAGCGCGAGGCGCGGCGCGACGAACCAGAGGAGGGCCAACCCGGCAACCGTGAGCACGACCCGTCGACCGCGGCCGATCAGTGCGATCACCGGGACGAGTACGACGAGGAGCGGCAGCAGCCGCTCGAAGAAGTCGAACGTATCGAAGACCGGCAGCACGGTCAGTCGCGGCCCGGCGCGACGAGCGTCACGTGGTCGGGCACGGGGACATCGACGCCGCCGGGCAGTACGACGCTCGGCTCTCCGTCGCGTTCGTCGCCCGGAACGAAGCGGTGACGTTCGAGCAGGTCGGCGACCATCGCGTTGCGATCGGTTGCGACGTACCGCCCGCGGACCGCACCTGACCGTCGCCGACGTGCGAGATCGACTGCGGCGCGGAGCATCGCCGACTCCACGCCTCGCCCGAGGACTCGGCAGCTCATCAACACGGTGTCGAGATCCCATGCCACCGCGGGATCGTCCGCCGCGGTTCGGGCGATCACGACACCGACGATGCCGTACTCCCCGTAGCGGTCGTCGACCGACGCCGCACAGACGACCACGTCGGGGTCGGCGACCAACGCGGCGACCTCGGCCTCTCCACGACGCACGGTCGTGAGGTTGAACTGGTTCGTCTTGTTGATCAGCTGCGTGACTCTGCCGAGCTGCGCCTCCCCCACCTCGACCACCCGCACCGTGAGGCCGAGCGCGGCGAGGAAGTCGGCCTGGCTCATCTCGGTCGCAGCGGCGGCACGGCCCGATTCTGCGATCATCCGGGCGGTCCGCTCCCGATCGTCGTCGGTCACGTTCATGAGTCGGAACCAGCCGGATTCGGCGAGCAGGTCGGGCAACTCCTCGACGTCGTCGGGCACCTGCAGCGTGCGAACCATCGGGAGTTGGGTCCTGGCCGAGCCGACCTCGAAGTCGCTGTCGTCCACGAAGACGAACGAGTCGAGACCGAGATTGAACTCGGTGGCCAACGCTGCGATGCCGTGCGGTTTCGGCTCCCAGGACACTCGCCGCCCGGCGATGTCGTCGTCTGACAGCACCATGCCATCGACCTGCCCGAACGCCACGCGGACCGCCTCGTCGTCGTTCTTGCTCGCGAGCGCGAGCAAGACCCCACGATGCCGGAGTCGCCGCGCTGCATACTGGAACGAGCGGAACGCGAAGCCGGGGAAGGCGTCGCCGCACTGCAGGGCCCCGATGCCGTCGTCGACGAGCGTGCCCGCCCAGATCGTGTCGTCGCAGTCGAGGACGAGCACCTTCGGCGGAACGCTCGTGCGCGCCCGGAGCAGGTCCGCGATCGCGGTGCCGATGTCGTGCGCGAAGTCGTTCGAGCACGGGTTGCGATGCATCACCCAGTTGCGGCGATCGAACGCCGCGAGCGTCCCCCTGGCCTGCTGGAGCGCGCCGAGCCGGAGGCGGTCGATGGTCGTGTCGACGAGTACGTCATCGACCACGTTGGCCAGCATGCGGCGAAGCCGGTCGAGCCGGTCGAGTTCCGACGGGTCGCGATGGTCCAAGCCGAACCCGATCGGCGTCGGGGCATCGCTGACGACGATCGAGCCGTCGTGCCGGTCGGCGAGGCCGGCCAACGCCTCGGCGAAGGATCGAACACCGTCGATCAGGCGACCGGTCACCTCGCCGTCGGCGTCGTCCTCGGCCCACGCGAGCAGGTCGCGCTCGAACACGTCCTCGATCCGCCACACGACGACGATGTCGCCGCCGGGCACGGCGCCGGCGGCAGCCGGGTCGAGGCAGAGTTGGAAGATCTGGTTGTAGTCGGCGACGGAGATCACCGGCGCATCACCCTCGTCAGCGGCGATCGCCGCGCCGAGCGACGGCACGATCGGGTTCGCCGTGAACGAGGCCGCCAGCAGCACCGACCGACCCGTGGGCTCCTCACCGAGCTCACGCCAACGTCGCACGGACTCGACCCACGACGCGGGCCGGCCCGATGGCCGTTCGGTCACAACCCGTCGATGCCCTTCGCTCGGAGCACCTGCCGTGCCAACCCGATCGTCTGCATCTTCATGATCTCGCGAGCGCTCAGCCGAACGTCGAACTCTTCCTCGATCAGACCGGTGAGCGTGATCGCCGCGAGGCTGTCCCACTCGGAGGTGTTGTCGGGTGACGTTTCGTCGGTGAGCTGCTCGGCCGGCACACCGAGTCCGTCTGCGAACAGCTTCGTGAGTCGATCCACGGGCGCCGAGTGTACGAGCGACGGTCAGCCGGCCGTGGCCGCGAACGGCGCAAGGGCTGCGAGCACGGCCGGCGCCGGCTCGGCATTGTCGACCGGCATCACGCTCGCCGTCTGATCGGTCGCCAAGCGCGGGAACCGCGGCATCGACACGATCAGCTCCGCGTGGTCGTTCCGCAGGTGGTGACACGCCGCTTCGCCGCGCTGCTTCGCCACCGCGTACTCCGCCAGGCCCCGCACCGGTGACTCGACCGCGGTGCTCGACGGCCAGAGCACGCCCGTCAAGCGAGAAGGGTCGAGCGCGCCGACGACCTCGCAGAATCGGTCGACGTACACCTCGACGAATCGGGCGTGCAGCCGGTCGGACCACGCGTCGGCCGCACCGTCGAAGATCGGGGGCGACGCGAACCACGCGAGGTGGGTCGGCGCCCAGCCATCGCAGGTCGCCGCTGCGAGCCCGTCCGCAGGTCGGTCGACGTCGAAGCGAACCGTGCGCGCCATGCGGAGGCCGGCGATCAGCTCGTGTGCTGCGTCGGGGCTGCCGAGGTGGGTGGCACACACCTCGGCACCGCCTGCATCGAGCAGCATCGTGGCGACTGCGCCGAGCCCGCGCGACCCACCGACGACGAGCCAGCGCTGACCGGCGAAGGCGTCGGGTTCGGGCGAGACGGCGCCGGGCGTCGGGGCAACCGGCTCCGGTCGGACGAACGCCGTGACCCGACCCCGGACCCAGGCGCCATCGACGTCGAGCTCCACGCGTGAGAACCGTTCGTCGACGCGATCGATCGTCCAGGTCGGTTCCGCCGTGCCGCTCCCAGGTCCGATCCGAACGTCGAACGACGAGAACAGTGAGTGCAGGCCTGGCACCTGCATCCCGACGAGTCCGGACAGTGCGACCAGCTCGGCGACGGCCGCGTCCCCGACCGCTGCGGCGAGCGCCGGGAAGGCTTGCGCCGCTTCTGTCGGATCGTCGGGCAGGGTCAGGTCGCCGCCCACACCGACCGCACCCTCGAGTTCGGCGAGCGTCCATCGGCGCGGCTCGTCATCGGTCGCCGTCGCCTTCGACGTGCTGGCCGGCGGTGGGGCGGAAGCCGACGGCGTCGGACCAGCGAACTCGACCGCTACGTCGGCGACGCGCCAGACGTCGGTGAAGACGCTCACCGTCGTCGTGATTGGCTCCGAGCGAATCCTGGACCGCAGGGGATCACCCGGGGTGACCGACCGGCGGAACGTCGCCGAGATCCGGCTCGGCGTGGCTTCGTCGGGCCGGTCGGCCAGGGCCTGCTCCGCGGCCATGAGTGCGAGGTGCACACCGTGAACGGCGATGCGACCGAAGGCCAGCCGCCGGGCGACCACCGGATCGACGTGCAGCGGGTTCCGGTCACCGCTGATCTCGACGAACCGATCGTGCCGGTCGGCGTCGATCGACCACGTCGCGTGCCGTTCCTCGCCGGTCGCGTCGTCGTGGCTCATCGCCGCCGAGGGTACCGACGCGCTGGTCGGCACTGGTCAGCACCGATCAGCCGCTGAGGCCGAGCCGGTTGCGCAGAAACGTGACGATCAGCGCTTGCATCGTCGCCTGCTGCGCCGCGTCGGCTGCGCCGCCGTGACCGCCTTCGACGTTCTCCCAGTACGTCACGTCGCGACCGGCCGCTTCCAGCTTCGCCGCCATCTTGCGGGCATGACCGGGGTGCACGCGGTCGTCTCTCGTCGACGTGGTGATCAGGATCGGCGGCGTGTCGACGTCGTCGGCGAGCTCCTCGACGAGGTGGTACGGCGAGTACGTGCGGAGGAACGCCCAGTCGTCAGGATCGTCGGGGTCGCCGTACTCCGCCATCCACGACGCCCCGGCCAGCAGCAGGTGGTAGCGCTGCATGTCGAGCAGCGGGACCTGGCACACCACGGCACCGAACAGCTCGGGCAAGCGGACGTACATGTTCCCGACGAGCAGGCCGCCGTTGCTGCCACCGGACACGCCGAGCCGTGGCCGCGACGTGATGCCGGACGCGTGCAGCTCGCGAGCGACCGCTTCGAGATCCTCGTACACCCGAGGGCGGCGTTCGCGCAGGCCGGCCCGGTGCCAGTCCGGTCCGTATTCGCCGCCGCCACGGATGTTGGCGAGCACGTACACGCCACCGTCGGCGAGCCAGGATCGGCCGACGGCCGCCGAGTACGCAGCGAGTCGTGGCACCTCGAACCCGCCGTAGGCGGTGAGCCACGTCGGCACCGAGCCATCGGTCGTCGCGAGTGCCTCGTCGCTGCCGATGAGGAAGAACGGGACACGGGTGCCGTCGAGGCTGGTCGCGAACCGCTGCTCGATCCGGAGCCCGTCGACATCGAATCGAGCAGGAGCCTGTCGCAGCGGCGACGGAGCCCGCTCCGCACCGCCGTCGCGACCGTCGCCGGTAGCGAGGGAGACGACGTCGAGTCGTTCCGGTGTCAGGAAGTCCGAGCCGGTGACGAACACGTCGTCGCGTTCGGTTGCATCGACGGGCCAACAGGTGGCGGTCCAGACGTCGGGTCCGTCCGCCCGCTCCACCCGCCACGAACCGGCGTCGTCGGCGGGCGGGGTCCCGACGAGCAGCGAACTCCGAACGTCGTCGAGGATCGTGACGACCACCCGATGGCGAGTGCAGGCGAAGTCGCCGAGAGCCTGCGTCGGACTAGGTGTGAACAGCGCCTCGAACCGAGCAGCGCCGGCGAG
>JBCBDK010000035.1:0-14404 GCA_038529675.1 Actinomycetota bacterium | reverse complement strand
CCGCTGGCGGATCGTCGCCGGCGGGTTCGTCACCCGGCTCGGAGCCGGACTCAGGTTCGGTGACGGGGACGGGCTCGGCGGGTGGCGGTTCGGTCGCTGGCACGAGCTCGACGGTTGCGTCGTCGCCGCCGGGGAGCGCAACGACAAGGGCGACCGCGGCTGCGGCTGCGAGGCCGATGCCGCCCGCGATGACCCAGGGGCGGGTCCGGGGTCCGTCAGAGCGGTTGGTGAGGGCGTGGGGGGACATGGTCGTCTCCAGTCGGGGAGGCGCCGGAGCAGCGTCCACCACATCCGCGAGGAGCTGGCGGACCTGCGCGTCGAAGTCGGGATCGTTGCGATCAGTCACGGGGAAGCACCTTTCGGAGATGGCCACGTGCTCGGGCGAGTTGTTTGCGGACGCTTCCCTCGCTGATGGCGAGGAGGTCCGCGATCTCGGCAGCGGTCAGGTCTTCCCAGTACGTCAGGTAGACCACGGCCCGCTGCTGGGGGCTGAGCGTTCGCAACGCCCGGATCGCATCGGTCGACGGATCCGGCAGGACGGTGGTCGTCGCCGAGCTTCCGGCGACGACCCGTTCTCGCTGCCGACGTCGTGACGTCGACCGATGGAACGAGTTGGCGCCGTTCAACACGGCTCGGAACAGATAGGCCCGTCGGTTGTCGACGTGGCGCCATCCGGGCGAGGCGAACGCTGCGAGGACCGCGTCCGTGACGACGTCCGGAGCGTCGTCGGGGCCGACCAGGACCGTCGCGTACCGGATCAGCTCGTCAGCATGAGCCCGGTACACCTCGGTGTCGGTCTGAACATCGGTCATCACGAGTGTGTGACGCCACCGCTCGCCCGGCCGGGTGACACGTCATCGAAGAATCTCCGACGACATCGTTTCAGGTCGGACCGTTGCGCGCGGCTCGCCCTGTCTGCCCGCGCACGATCATCGCCAGGGCGCCGATGACGGCAGCCATTGCGAGCGCTTGGATCCACGAGACCGCCTCGCCGAGGAAGATCCACGCAAGGACGGCCGAGCCGACCGGGATGAACAGGGTGAACGTGGACCCGACCCAGAGCGGGATCCGTTGCAGCGACCAGTTCATCAGTGTGTGGCCGATCACCCCCGAGCTGGCGATCATCACCAGCAGCCAGGCCCAGTTCTCGGCCGAGGGCAGCGACATGTCCTGCCCGACTGCGAGGCCGACCGGCAGGCAGATCACGGCGGTCCAGAACGACGTGCCTGCGGTGAACTCCTGCGGCGTGACGACGCCCTTGGCGCGACGGCTGGCGATGAAGTAGCCGCTCCAGGCGAACATCGCCCCGCGTGCGAGGAGGTCGCCCTGCCAGCTGGTGATGTCGTCGTTGGCGCCGCTGCGCACGACGAGGAACGCACCGGCGAGTGCGACCGCCGACCACGCGGCGTCGACGGGTCGGATCCTCTCGCCGAAGAACCGCCAGGCGATGATGCCGACGAGGATCGGTTGCAGCGAGCCGATGACCGTTGCGTTGACGATGCTCGTCTCCTTGACCGCAGAGAAGAAGAGGACGATGTCGAGGCCGAGTGCGAGCCCGCCCCACGCCGAGCCGCGGAGCATGTGCAGCGTGATCGGGACCTGCCGAGCCCGCATCCAGATGAGCAACATCACGAAGAACGTCCCGAAGCGATACACGCCGATCGCCATCGCCCCGAGGTCGATCCACTTCGCGAGGATCGTGCCGGTCGACCATGCGGTGACGGCCAGGGCAGCACCCGCAAGGCCGAGTGGGAGCTCCCGTGGGTCATCGACGTCGGCTGCGG
Source organism: Actinomycetota bacterium (assembly GCA_038529675.1). Lineage (GTDB taxonomy): Bacteria > Actinomycetota > Acidimicrobiia > Acidimicrobiales > Ilumatobacteraceae > Ilumatobacter_A. The sequence continues at coordinate 12,620 of JBCBDK010000035.1, read as the reverse complement.
TCGGAGCCGCCGTCCTGGTCACGCGTGCACGCTAACGGTCGGCTCGCTCCGGGTCCGTTGCCGGGCGCGCCCTACCATCGCACGTGATGGACGAGGCCACCCGCGATCGGTTCGTCGCAGCAGGCCTCTACGACCCGGTCCGCGACGCCGACACGGACCGGCTCGAACTCCTCGACTGGCTGTTGGCGTCGGGTCTCTCGGTCGACGAGCTGATCGATGCCGACCGCCGGTTGGCGTTGGCGGCGTCGGCCGGCGATCGCCGGTTGGTCCCCGGCGAGCGGCTCGGCCGGGCGCGGGCGATCGCCGACTCGGGCCTGCCGCCGCGGCGATTCGACGCGATCGCGGCGGCGTTCGGCATGGTGCCGATCCACGGCGCTCCCGACGGTGAGGTCGGCTTCGTCGCTGAGGAGGTGGCCGCGATCGCCGCCGTCGGCGCGCTCGTGGACGTGTTCAGCGAGTCCGAGGCGTTGTCCTTCGTCCGCGTGATGGGCGCGTCACTCGCCCGGCTCGGCGAGGCCGCCGTGTCGCTGTTCCTCGCCGACGTGGAGGGACCACATCTGATCGCCGGGCACGGTGAACTCGATCTGGCTCACAAGGTGTTCGAGGCGGTCGGTCTGCTCGACGAACTCACCCGGCATCTCGACCCGCTCCTCCGTCGTCAGGTGCTGCAGGCGATCGAGCGATCCCGCGCCACGACCATCGGTGAGACCGAGCGCGTTCGCTACCGGTACGCCGTCGGCTTCGTCGACCTCGTCGGCTTCACGACGTTGTCGGGGTCGATGGACACGATGGAACTCACGGCGTTCCTCCGTCGCTTCGAGGAGCGGGCGTTCGCCGTCGCGGCCCAGCATGGTGCCCGCGTCGTGAAGCTGATCGGCGACGAGGTGATGTTCGTGGCGACCGAGCCCGGTCGTGCGTGCGCAACCGGGCGAGCGCTGATCGAGCAGTTCGGGGCCGACGGTGTCGCACCCCGCGGTGGCGTCGCATACGGCGATGTGCTGTTGCGCGGTGGCGACTACTTCGGAAGCGTCGTCAACCTCGCGTCACGCCTCGTCGACGAGGCGGTACCCGGCGAGCTGCTGGTCACCGACGAGCTCGCCGCGGCGTCGACCGAGTGTCGTTTCGAGCCCGCCGGGCGCCGTCACGTCAAAGGGTTCGACGAGCCCGTCCGCGTCAGCTCCCTCGCGACCTGACCGCGGCGGTTCGTCGAGCCGGTTCTCGTGAGGTTCGTGCGTGTCTGGCACGCCACATCCTCACGAGAACGAGTGACCGTGGGTGTGACCTTGCCGCTCACAGCGAGGCGAGTGGGAGGGTGCGGTCGGCGATGGCGTCGGCTTCGTCGTGGTCGTGGGTGACGAGGATTGCGGTGGTTTCTGCCGAGCGCAGCCGCACGGCCAGGTCGCACATCAACTCGTCGTGGAGGTCGCGGTCCAGGCCGGTGAGCGGTTCGTCGAGCAGCACGACCCGTGGCGCAGCGATGAGTGTGCGGGCGAGTGCGACCCGCTTCGCTTCGCCGCCGGACAGTTCGGTGACTCGTCGCCGTTCGAACCCGGCGAGACCGACGCCGGCAAGCGCAGCGGCGGCGCGCTCGCGTCGCTCCGCTCGGCCGATGCCGGCCATCTTCAGCCCGAACGCAACGTTGTCGGCGGTGTCGAGGTGCGGGAACAGCTGGTTGTCCTGGAACACCATCCCGACGCCGCGCAGGTGCGTCGGACGCTCCGTGACGTCCTCGCCGCCGATCCGCACCCGGCCAGCGTCGGGCACGAGGAGGCCGGCGACGACGCGCAAGAGCGTGCTCTTGCCGCTCCCGGAGCCGCCGACCAGCGCGACGACGTCGCCCGGCGCCACCGACATCGAGACGGTGTCGAGCACGGTGTGATCGTCGAAGCGGACCGTGATCGCGTCGACGTCGACCCCTGAGGCCCCCTGCGCGTTCCCCGACGGCTGCACGGGCGACTCGTCGCTCGAGCGGGTGCTCACGACCGCGGTCGTTCCTGAAATCGGTCGACGACCAGCACGACCGCCATCGTCGCGGCGGCGAGCAAGGTCGCCAACACGTAGCCCTTCGCCTGGAGCAGCGACCCAGCTCGGCCGAGGAGATTCTCGATGGCGATCGGCAGCGTCTCGTTGCCGCGCCGGGACAGGAAGCTGGTCGCCCCGAACTCACCGAGTGAGATCGCGGCGGCGAAGGCGGCGGCGACGACGAGCGGCTTCCAGAGGTGGGGGACGACCACCGTGCGCCAGGCCCGAAGCGGGCTGGCCCCGAGCGTCGCCGCAGCGGCGGACAGATCGGGCTCGACCGCTCGCAGGACGCCGAGGGTGGTGCGAACCACGAACGGCACCGCGACGAGTGCGTGGCCGACCGGGACGATCCACCACGCCGCCCGCCAGTCGTACGGGTCGGTGTCGAAGGTGATGAGCATCCCGAAGCCGACGGTCACGGCCGAGGTGCCGATCGGCAGCATCAGCCCGGCGTCGAGCACCCTGCCTGCCCGACCCGCGGCCGCGATGCCGAGGCTCGCCAGAGCGCCGACGACGACAGCGATGCCCGTCGCCCAGAGCATCGTCGTCAGCGAGTTGGCCAGCGCGTCGAGCGGGTCCACGCCGACGCTGAGCCCCGGGCGGACTTCCGCGGTGTCGAGTGTTCGCCACGCCTCGAGGGTCCAACCGGTCGGCGCGGAGACCGACTTGACGATGAGCGCGACGAACGGCCCGAGGGCGACGGTCGCCGTCGCCACCGCGACGAGGGCGACGATCCGTCGATCCGTGCGGCGACGCGGTCGCTGCGGACGTGCGAGCGGACGGAGTTCCAGGGCTCGGCTGTGGCGCCGCTGGGCGGTCACGGACCAGGTCGCGACCGCCGCAAGTGCGGCGAGTTGCAGCAGCGCGAGCACGGCCGCCTGGTCGATCTGCCCGAGCTGCGTCGCCCTGCGCCACACCTCGACCTCGATCGTGCGGGTCCCGGCTGCTCCGACGACCCGGATCACGCCGAACGAGGTGAACGTGAACAGGAACACGATCGCCGCAGCAGCGGACATCGCCGGACGGAGCAGCGGGAACGTGACGTCGCGGAACACGACCAGCCGCGATGCTCCGAGCGTGGCAGCCGCGTGCTCCATGTCCGCAGGCAGGTGCTCCCAGACCGCGCCGACCGTCCGGACGACAACCGCGACGTTGAACAGGACGTGTGCGGCGAGCACCGCCCACACGGTTCGATCGAGTGAGTCGGGGAGCACGGCGAGCACCGCCGCTCCCATCACCACGGTCGGCATGACGAACACTGCGGTGAGCACACTCACGAGCGTTCGTCGGCCGGGGAAGTCGAACCGTGCGATCACCCAGGCCGGCGCCAGACCGACGAGCAACGTCAACACGGTCGACGCGACGGCCTGCCAGGTCGTGAACCACACGATCCGCCAGGTCCGCCCCCGGCCGAGCACGGCATCGGTTCCGTCGCGGTCGACGGCCTCGACGAGCAGTGTCGCGAACGGCCAGAGATAGAACGTCGCGAGACCGACGCTCGGAACGACGACCAGCGCGGGGACGAGCCACCTCGGCCGCTGGTTCGGGGACATGGTGGGTCAGCCGAGGACGAGATCGGTCCAGGCGTCGATCCAGTCGGAGCGGTTGGCGTCGATCTCGGCCGGCTCGAGCGACCGGCTGGTCTCCGGGATGACCGCGTAGTCGACGAACGCCTGGTCGAGCTCGACGTTCTCGTTCACGGGGAACACGAACACGTTCAGCGGGAGTTCGGCCTGGAAGTCCTTCGACACGAGGAAGTCGATCAGCATCGCCGCCTCGGTCTCCTTCTCGGTGCCGGCGAGGATGCCGGCGAATTCGACCTGGCGGAAGCACGTCGACTCGACGACACCGGTGGGCGCGGCATCGAGTTGCTCGTCGGCGAACAGCACCTCGAACGGCGGGCTCGAGCCGTAGCTGACGACGATCGGGCGATCACCGCCGTAGTAGCTGAAGCGCTCGTAGTAGGCAGCGGTCCAGCCGTCGGCGACCGCGACATCGTTGTCGACGAGCTGCTGCCAGTAGCTCTGCCAACCACCTGCCTCATCGGTGCCGTACTCGTCGATCGTCGCGAGGAGGAAGGCGAGACCCGGCGACGAGGTCGCAGGATTCTGTACCACGAGCTGGCCGGCGTAGGCCGGGTCGACGAGGTCGTCGAATCCGCTCGGCGGCTCGATGCCGGCGGTCTCGAGCGCACCGATGTCGTAGTTGACACACACGTCGCCGCGGTCGACGGGCGTCGCCTCGCCGTTCGGGACGAGCCGTGTGAACTCCGGGTCGATGTCGGCGAGGGCCGGCGACACGTACGGCTCGAACACGTCGGCCGCGATCGCTCGCGAGAGGAACGTGTTGTCGATGCCCCACATCACGTCGCCTTCGGGGTTGCCGGCGGTGAGCTCGGCTTTCGACAGCATCGTGCCGGTGTCGCCGGCGACGAGGATCTCGACGTCGATGCCGGTCTCCGCCGTGAAGTTCGCGAGCTGCTCGTTGACGCCGGTGCCTTCCGTCGGGAACGACTCGTAGGCGACGAGTGTGATGGAGTCGGCCAGTTCGCTGTCGCTTGCGCTGGCGTCGGTACCGTCCGGCGCGTCGCCTGCGTCTCCGGTGCCCGTTTCGTCGTCGCTCGCTGTGTCGTCCTCCGTCGTCGCGTCGACCTCGGTCGTCGTGTCGTCGGTGGCGACGGCCGTGTCGTCGCTCGTCGTGTCGTCGCCGTCTGACGCACATGCGCCAGCGACGAGTGCGAATGCGGCGGCTGCAAGGGCTCGAGAACGGTGGTTCATGTCGACTCCTGGGGGGTGGATTCGGTAGGCGGGTCTGAGGTGTGCTGCCGCGGGTCGAACGGCGGGTCGGTCGAAGCCGGGACGTCGAAGATCGTCAACACGCCCGACGACACCTCGACCCGAACGTCGCCCGCTGCGCCCGCGTCGTCGGACTCGTGACTGTTGTCGTCATCGTTCAGTTCCGGGTGGTCGAGCACCTCGTTGCTCACGCCGAGGCCGACGAGCGCAGGGAGATCGTTCTGGTCGAGCGGCCAGCGGACCCCGTCGATCGAGACCTTGCCGACGGGTCCGTGGAGTGCGAGGAGCGACACGATCGAGCCCGGAGCGAGGCTCAGCGTCCGGCGGTCGGGTCCGTGGAGGACGTCGAGGTGCTGGCCCTCCCACCAGGCGTCGAGAACCGGCACGTTCGTGAGCGGCGGTGCACCGAGCGCGCCGATCGCTGCGAGACCGTGATCGAGCCGATCACCGCCGCCGATCATCGTGACGCGAGCGGGGTTCATGTCGGCAGCGAACGCCAGCGCGAGCTCGGTGTCGGTGGCGTCCTTGTCGGCCGGATGACGTGCGATCGTCGCGTGTGCCTCGGCCCACGCGAGCCCGTCGCTCGACACCGAGTCGAGGTCGCCGATCAGCCCGGACGGACGCAGTCCCGCAGCGAGAGCGGCGTCGAGGCCGCCGTCGACCGCCAGGAGGATCGCCTCGTCGGGGATCTGGCCGGCAACCTGCTCGGCGAGCGGTGCTGGTCCGGTGATGATGACGATGTGTTCGTTCAACGCGCTCTCGATTCCTACGCCGGCATGATCCGGATCAGGTTGCGGGTCGGTGGCGGCGTGCCACCCTCTCAGCCCGGCGCTCCCCGGACTCCCCGTCGACGTCGTGCAGGTTAGCGGGCTCGGCGGGTCGACGTGCGGCGGGCCGGTTCACCCACGCGCGTCTCGCGGCGCCGGGCGAGCTCAGTCGACGGCGTAGAAGGTCTCGATCGTCAACTCAGCGGCGGTGACGTCGAGGGGAGATCCGAAGGTCGACACGACCGACAGATATCGGACGCGCTTGCCACCGATGTGCATCACGATCGGCATCGCCGGTTCGTTCGCAGGGGCGTCGAGCGGCTCGACTCGAGAGCCGTCCGGCCGCCGAAGACGCTCGACCGAGTCCTCCCCGCCCGGCGGGTCGACCGCTTCCGTCAGGGACTCCAACTCGGCCAAGAGTTCGATCGACGCTGCGTCGGCCGTTCGTGCGACCTGTCGCCGTAGCCGGTCGAGCAGGTGGCCCTGCACCTCGTCGATGTTCTCGATCGCGGCGGCGAACCCGTCGGGGTGGAGTGTCGCACGGAGAACGTTGATCGGCGGGGTCGTCAGGTGCGGCGGAACGATCTCGATCCACTCCGCGGCCGCCTCGTTCGCGTCGACGAGGTTCCACCACCGGTCCATGACCAACGTCGGGTGGCCGGCGTTGCCGACGAGGATCGCGTCGAGTGCGGCCCGAACCGACGCCATGGCCGGGTCGTCGAGGTCGAGCGAGAGGTGGGCTGGTGCGTATCCGGCGGCGACGAGCAGGTCGTTGCGCTCGCGATGGGGGACGTCGAGGTGAGCGGCAAGGTGCTGGAGCAGTTCGCGACTGGGCATCGACCGCCCGGTCTCGACGTAGGAGAGGTGGCGCGTCGACACCTCGGCACGTGCCGCCAGTTGCAGTTGGCTCAGGTGCCGTCGCTCGCGCCACGTTCGCAACAGCGCGCCGACCCTCGGTCGTGACGGCCGTGAGCTGGTCGGTTCGGGCAGTGACGGGGCGGCCACGCGTCGCACCGTACCGATCGGAGGTCACGGTGGCGATGACGTCGGAGGTCATGGCGTTCGGACATCCAAGGTCGGCATGGTCGATGCATGACTCGACGACCCCGCAACGCACGCATCTCTACCCGCACACTTCGCGCGGTCCTCCGTCTCAACGCAGCGAACTCGCTCGTGTGCGGCCTGGCCCTCGCCGTGTTCGCCTCGACGCTCGCCGATCGACTCGGCACGGGGTATCCCGGGTGGGTTCGCCTGGTCGGGCTGGGGCTGCTCCCGTTCGCCGCATTCGTGTGGTGGGTCGCTGCCGGTCCGCCCGAACGGCTACGTCACGAGGTGCCGCTGATCGTGGCCGGCGACATCGCCTGGGTCGTCGCCAGCGTGGTCGGCCTGGCGCTCGGCTGGTTCGACGGCATCGGCGTGGCGATCGTGATCGCGATGGCGGTCGTCGTCGACACGTTCGCGACCTTCCAGTGGTTGGGTGTGCGCGGCCTCGGAGACGAAGCGGCCACCAACGAAGGAGCGACGCCTGCGGCGCTGCTCAGATGATCGTCTTCGCGGCCAACGCCACGATCGCGAAGCACAGCAACCCGATGATCGCGAGGTCGAACGCCCGACGGTTGAGACGTGACCGCAACCGGGTACCGATCGGGACCGACACGAACACCGGGATGCAGGCCGCGAGCGTCACGAGAACGCGCCCGCCGAGTTCGCCATTGGCGGCGATCACCGTGAACTGTGCGACCCCGGTGATGAAGAACAGCGTGGTCACCGACAGGACGTGTGCGCTGCGAGGGAGCCGGTAGCTGTGGATCCACGATCCGACGATCGGACCCGAGATCCCGATCGCACCCTGGAACAGCCCGCCGACGGTGCCGACCACCGGAGCGAGCCGTCTCGAACGAGCGGGGTCCACGCGCAGGTCCGGTTTCGCGAAGAACGTCACGATGTACGTGACGATGGCGACGACGAGCAGGGCGACGAGCGGACCCTCGGGTGCGTGGACGAACACGAAGCCGCCGGCGATCGCACCGATCACGCCGAAGCCGGCGAGCGTCGGCAGGTCTCGCGTCGCTGCGATGTGATCGCGTTCCCGAACGGCGAGCAGCAGGTTGGACAGCAGGTTGGGGAACGCGACGACGGCCACCGCGGTCTCGACGTCGACGAACAGCGACGTGACCGGGACGACGATCAGCGGCCCGCCCATCCCCGTGACCGCCTTGACGGTCCAGGCGACGAGCATCGCCACCAGTACGACCGCCACCTCCACTCCCGACACCGCCGCAGTCTGCCCGCTCGTCGTCCGACCTGTCGTGAAACCTCGGCGCCCGGCGCCGCGTCGATCGACGAGGACCGAACTCATGGCTCCCTGGCGATCGCTGCTCGAACGAGTTGACGACCGATTCGCCGCCTTCGGTGCTGGTCACGACCCCTGGCCGGACCCTCACGATGGTGAGCCGCCGGCGGGGGTTGGGTGGAGGTGAGCGGCGCCCCGTGGGCCGACGGACTTGACGTGAACTGAGTCTGTTTGTTGAACTGTGTGGATGTCGACCAACGCCGTGCCCGATCCCGCCGCCAAGACCGACAGCGCTGCCACCGCCGGCGACGCCGCCGAGTGGCATCAGAGTGCGTGCATGCTGTGCTCGATCAACTGCGGGGTCGAGCTGCGTACCGACGGCCGCGAGATCGTGCGGGTCCGGGGCGACAAGGCGCACCCGTCGAGCGCGGGGTACACGTGCGAGAAGGGGCTCCGGCTCAACCACTACCAGAACGATCCGCAGCGGCTCACGAGCCCGATGCGGCGCCGCCCCGACGGGACCTACGAGCCGGTCGGCTGGGACACGGCGATCGCCGAGGTTGCGGCCCGATTTCAGGACGTCATCGCCGATCACGGCGGTGACAAGATCATGTTCTACGGCGGCGGTGGCCAGGGCAATCACCTCGGTGGCGGCTACGGCTCGGCCACGCGTTCGGCGCTCGGCGTCAGGTACTCCTCCAATGCGCTGGCGCAGGAGAAGACCGGCGAGTTCTGGGTCGACGGTCAGCTGTTCGGCAAGCCGAGTTGCCACACCACCGGCGACTACCACCACGCCGAGGTCGCCGTGTTCTGGGGAAAGAACCCCTGGCAGTCGCACGGATTTCCTCAGGCTCGCCGCATCCTCAAGGCGATCGCCAACGACCCGGACCGCACGCTGATCGTCGTCGATCCTCGCCGCACCGAATCCGCTGACCTCGCGGACATCCACCTCCGCGTCGTCCCCGGCGGCGACGCCCACCTGCTCGCCGCGCTCCTCGCCATCCTCGTGCGCGACGGGCTCACCGCCACCTCCTGGCTCGATGACCACGCGAACGGTCTCGACTCGGTCCGGTCCCACCTCGACCGGGTCGACATCGCGGCGTCGTGCGAGAAGGCAGGCGTCGCCGAGACCCAGGTGCGTGAGGCGGCCGAGGTCATCGGACGAGCGACCGGCGGTGTGTCGATCTTCGAGGACCTCGGCATCCAGATGGCGCCGCATTCCACCTTGAACAGCTACCTCGAGAAGCTGGTCGTCCTCCTCACCGGCAACTTCGGCGTGCCCGGCGGGATGAACCTCCACACTCGGTTCGCGTCGTTGGCGCCCGGCGGCTCGAAGCGCCGCAACGGTGACGGCGGGGGAGGTGGCGAGCGACTCACACCGGTGACGGGTCACCGCCTCGTCGTCGGGCTCGTTCCGTGCAACGTGATTCCCGACGAACTGACCGGTGCCGGCGACCTCGATCATCCCCGGCGGTTCCGGGCGCTCCTGGTCGAGTCGGGCAATCCGGTCCACTCGCTCGCCGACAGCCCGAAGTGGCGCGATGCGATGCGTTCGCTCGACTTCTCCGTCGTCATCGACGTCGCGATGACCGAAACGGCGCGCGAGGCCGACTACGTGCTCCCGGCCTCCTCGCAGTTCGAGAAGTGGGAGGCGACGTTCTTCAACCTCGAGTTCCCCGACAACTACTTCCACCTCCGTCGACCCGTGTTCGAGCCGCTCGAGGGCACACTGCCCGAGCCCGAGATCCACTCGCGGCTCTGCCGGGCGCTCGGCGCATACGACGACCAACTGCTCGCTCCGCTGCACGAGGCGGCAGCCGCGACGGTCGGCGCCGACGACCGTTCGGCGTACGCGGCTGCGCTGATGGAGTTCATGGTCGCCCGTCCCGAGCTCGGCAAGCTGCTCCCGATCATCCTGTACGAGACGCTCGGCCCCGTGCTGACGACGCCCGACGGTGTCGACGCCCGCGGCGCGGCGGCCGTGTGGGGCCTCGCCCAGCAGGCAGCGGGCTTCTGGGATGCCTCGATCCGGCGGGCGGGCATCGGCAACCCTGACGGTGGTGGCTCCCTCGGCGACGACCTGTTCGATCAGGTCCTCGCCAACCCGTCGGGGATCACGTTCTCGTCCGACGACTACGACGAGACCTATCGCCGCATTCTCCATCACGACGGCAAAATCGAGCTGGCGATCCCCGAGCTCCTCGCCGAGTTCGACCGGCTCGCGGACGAGGCGACGCCGATCGCCCGGGACGATGCCTTCCCGTTCGTCCTCGCCGCCGGTGAGCGACGTTCGTCGACGGCGAACACGGCGATGCGCGATCCGGGTTGGCGCAAGCAGGATCAGCACGGCGTGCTGCGCGTGTCGCCGGCCGACGCCGCGGCCCTCGGTCTCGGCGACGGCGATCGGGCGCGCGTGTCCACGAAGCGAGGTGATGCCGTCGCCGTCGTGTCGGTCAGTGACACCATGCTCGACGGACACATCTCGCTGCCCAACGGGTTCGGGCTCGGGCCCGGCGGCTCGTCGGACGCGGTCGGTGTCGCTCCGAACGAGCTGACGTCGGCCGACGATCGCGACTGGTTCGCCGGCACGCCGTTCCACAAGCACGTCCGAGCGCGGATCGAAGCGGTCGAGGAGACTCCTGTGGCCGTGGCAGGGGACTGACGATGCGGCGGACGCGGTTCGACGACGCACCGTGCCCCATCGCACGGACGACCGACCTGATCGGCGACTGGTGGACACCGATCGTGATGCGGGAGGCCTTCACCGGCGCGCGGCGCTTCGACGAGTTCATCGAGCGACTCGACGTCCCACGGGCGACCCTGACCCAGCGCCTCGAGCGCTTGGTCGACGAGGGGTTGCTTCGCAAGGTCGAGTATCAGCAGCGGCCGGTCCGACACGAGTACCGGCTCACGCCGCAGGGCATCGCGTTCTACGACGTCCTCGCTGCGATGTGGCGGTGGGGGAGCGACTGGCGGTGGCCCGACGGTGAGGAGCCACCGCTCGAACTCGTCGACCGGGAGTCGGGGGCTCGGGTCGAACCGGCCGTCGTCGACGAGCGGACCGGCGAACGCATCGACGTGCGCCGCCTCCGGGTCAGGCTTCGCCGCTGAGATCGCCGGAGCTGATGCTCGCGTTCGTTCGGTCGGGGCGTCAGCCGGTGAGCAACAGGTAGCCGTCCTCGAGCGATGGCGGAACCAGCTCGGCATCCGGTGGTGGTAGTCCCAGGCACCGGTGCCGACCGTCGGGTTGGCGCCGGACCGAACGGACCGTGCCGGCGAGTGGCGGGCCCGCCTGTACCCAGGCGCGGCCATCGGCGACTACGGCGAGCCGCGTCGGCGTGTCGTGGAAGACGATGCGCCCCTCGTGGAGCACGGCGACCGCGTCGGCGTCGGCTGCTTCGTCGGTCAGGTGTGTGGACACGAGGATCGTCGCGTCGTCCCGTCGCTCGTCGATGATCTGGCCCATGCGTCGCCGCTCGTCGGGGTCGAGCCCGGACGCTGGCTCGTCGAGCACGAGCAGGCTCGGATCGCCGAGGATGGCCATCGCCAGCCCGAGGCGCTGACGCATACCGCCCGACAGGTCGCGTACCCGATCGCGGACGCGGTCGGCGAGCCCCACCTCGAAGAGGGCATCGGCGACCAGACGTCGCCGTCGCATCGCGTCGTGGTGCTCGCGCAGCACGGCCACGTGGTCGATGGCGTCGAACACTCGCACCGCATCGCGGGCGGCCAATGCTTGCGGCTGGTACCCGAGTCGCCGACGGATCTCGATCCGTTCGCGTTCGCTGTCGGGGTCGAGCCCGTCGACCCGAACCGAGCCCGTCGTCGGTCGGATCGCCGTTGCCAGACATCGCAGCAATGTGGTCTTGCCGGCTCCGTTGGGTCCGAGCAGCACCGTGACGCCGCGCTGGGCGAGGAGGCCGACGCCGTCAAAGATCATCCGTGCGCCGATCTTCACCCCGAGGTCGTCGGCGTGGACGTGGGCTGCGCTCATGCGTCGGCCGCCATCACGTCGAGGTGTTCCCGGCGCAGCCACACGACGGCCGCTGCGCCGACCGCCACCAGGACAGCGAGCACCTGGGCGGGCGGCGAGAACGCACCCAGATCGTCGGGGGCGGTGCGTCCGACGAACGCGAGCGTCACCCAGGACGCGCCGACGATCGTGGTCGCCCGCACGGGTGTGGTCAGTGTCATCGCGGCCGCGCTCGCAGACGTGGTCGCGAGCGCCGGCAGGAGCCACGCAGCAGCGAGCGGACGCGTGACGTCGCCGAGGAGAGAGAGGCCGCCGATCACCACCACCGACACGGTCAGCACGACCACCGAGCGGATCACGAGGAGTCTGAGCCCGTGCATCGGCGTCGTGACGTGCAGTTCGTGCGCCGGATCGGCCCATCGCCCGTATGCGAGTGCCACACCGATGACCGGCGCGAGCGGTGCGAGGAACAGCAGGACGAACACACTCGATCGCGGATCGGCCGAGTCGACCGCGACCGATCCGATGAGTGCGGCGAGCGCGAGTGCGAGGAACCACGACCGGCGAAGCGCCGGTGTCGCCACGACGATGCGGCCGATCTGTTCGGGCACACCGACGCGGCCGAGCACTCGCTCGATCCGAGACGGACGAGGCGCGTCGAGTTCGAACGAGATCGCCCGCCAGGTGGCGTCGAGTCGTTCCTGGGTGATGTCGCTCATCGCGGCGCTCCCTTCGATCGGTCGTCCAATCGTTCGCGTAGTTGCCGGCGT
>JBCBDK010000034.1:0-14451 GCA_038529675.1 Actinomycetota bacterium | reverse complement strand
CGAACTCGGACCACTCGCCGTTCGCGTAGACACCCGACCGGTTGATCAGCGCCGCGTTGCGACCGTCGATCGTGGGGTTCTCGTACAGCGACGGCTCGAAGTAGGTCCCGGTGGCGAGGTAATTGCCGCAGCCCTGCCCGTATTTGTCGAGGCCGATGTCCATGCAGTACCGAATGAAGAAGCCGCAGTCGCTGTCGTGCTGCGACTCGTTCTCGTCGACCCAGGCCAGCACGTCGTCCCACGTGCGGTTCTCGAGCCAGCGCTCGACCGAACACCCGAGCCACTGCTCCTCGAGCCAGGCGTGCTTCCAGTTCTCGAGGATCGCGATCGAGCGGGTGACCTCGGCGAGGGTCGGCGCGCACATGACGCCGCCGGGCACCATGAACGACGAGTGCGGCCACTGCCCACCGAACATCGCATATACCTCGACCGGCTTCTGCGACAGCACGACACCCGACTGGTACGACGTGCCGACGTACGGGGCGAAGCGGCGAACCGCCTCGTCGTACATCGACGACTTCGCGTAGTTCTTGTTCGTCAGGTCGATCGCGAACAGTGCGTAGAAGTACCGCGGGATCGACTGCAGCGTCTCGCACGCCTGCGCGATGTTGCGGATCAGCGTGGCGTTCTGCGGTACGTGCGTCGCCCAGGCGGTGTCGAGTGCATAGGCCGACTTGTAGAGATGGCTGCCACCGCAGATGCCGCAGATGCGTGGCGTCACGATCAGCCCGGCTTGCGGATCCTTGCCCTTCAGGATCATCTCGAACCCGCGGAACATGCCCGCAGTGGTCCAGGCCGACGAGACAACCCCGTCGTCGATCGTGACGCGTACGTCGAGGTCGCCTTCGACACGCCCGAGCGGGCTGACGTTGAGGTCGATGGTGCTCACGGTTTCTTCCCTTCCAGGGGAGGCGTTCCACGGCCACGCAGGCCGGTCTCCGCTCTCATCTCGTGTGTGAGATTCGGTCAATCGGTTCGGTCGTCCGGTCGTCCTAGACGACGAACATGTCTTCCTTGGCCCAGTCGGGCGCGGCGACCTTGGCGGCAGCTGCGTGGGCCATGTACGTCAGGTGGTCGGTGCCCTCGGGCACCTCCTTCGGGATCACGCCGTTGACCTTCTGGGTCTTGAACACCGTGCCCGGGGCGAGCTCCATGAAGGGGAACTCGGGCTCCGTGCAGCCGAGACACGGCATGCCGGCGCGTGTCTTGGAACTCTGGCGGTTCCACAGGATGCGGTTGCACGGCGAGTGCGTCATCGGCCCGCGGCACCCGAACTCGTAGTACAGGCAACCGGTGCGGGTGCCCTCGCCGAATGAGGTGGTCGACTGCTTGTACTCGAAGAACTGCACACGGGTACATCCCGTCTGCGTGAACGTCTTGAAGAACGTCTGCGGGCGATGGAGGTCGTCGAGGGCGATGTCCGCGGTTCGGCCGGTCGCCAGCGCGACGAGGATCTGCGTGATCCAGTCGGGATGGGCTGGACAGCCGGGGATGTTGATCACCGGTAGGCCCGCCTTCGACACGAAGTCGGGGCCGAGGAAGCCGCCCTTCGCACGCTTGTGGAACTGCAGGCCGGTGGAGTCGGTCGGGTTCGGCTCCGTCGCCGGGATCCCGCCCCAGCACGCACAGTCGCCGATGGCGACGACGATGCTCGCGGCATTCGCCAGTTCCTCCACCCATTCCTTCATCGGGCGGTCGGCGAAGATGTTGTAGCGACCGCTGCCGTCCGGCCCCTCGATGACGGTCCCTTCGAACACGAAGATGTCCATCTGGCGTTCGCCCGAGACGCAGTCCTCGAAGATCTTCTTCGCGTTCTCGCCGAGTTCCATGCCGAGCGACGGGTGCCAGATGATGTCCAGGCCGAAGTCGACGATCAGGTCGACGACGTTGGGTTCGTCGGCGTTGAGGAACGACATGGTGTTGCCGCTACACGCTCCGCCGTGGAGCCAGAGGACTGATGCCATGTGGTGGTGCCTTTCTCTACTTCGATCTCTCGGTCGGGTTCCGCCGGTTCAGCCGGACGACTCCATGCGTCGGCCGAGCGACCGTGCAATCTCGATGACGACGCCGAGACCACGCTGAACCTCCGGGTCGCGCAGCGCCTTGACCGCCCCGACGGGGCCGACTTCGGTCCCTTGCGTCCGAGCACGCTCGGCGCCCTCGGTGGCCGCCTCGGACACCATCGACAACAGGTCGATCGTCTCGGGCCGAACCATCGCCGAGTTCAGCACCGAGCTGAGTGCCGGCGCTGCGGCGCTCAGCTCGCCGGCGACGGTGCCGAGTTCCGCCAGCGACGGGGCGCCCTCGGGGCGGAGGGCTGCGCCGGACGCCTTGAACTCCTGCACACCGTCGGCGACCGAGTCCATGATGGTCTCGGATCGCTCGATGAGGCCGCCGAGCCCGACGACGAGCGTCGAGAGCAGTTCGGCGTTGTCGAGCAACGTCACGAGCGATGCAGCGACACCGGGGTCGTTGAGTCGTTCGACGACCGCGTCGACCGGTGCGGTTCCGGTCGCCGACATGGCGGGTTCGGTGACGGTCACAAGCGTCCCCCAGACGTGTGCTCGGTGGAGCGGGAATCGTCCGCTCGATGGTGTGCTCGTCGTCGGACGAGCGGATGATGTCCGTCCCCCAGACGGGCTGCCGCCGACCGTACGAACACCCGCGGTGGTGTGCTATCCCATTCACGAAGCGGTTGTCCGGTTCCTGTACCGGACACGAATGAGGACTATCCGAATTGCGAGCCTTCACTCCCGATCACGCCGATCGCCCGCCGCTCGACGCGCCCGAGCCCTTACCGCGCCTGTCCGGGCTCGACACGACACGCACCAACGACGCGCCTCGCCGGCGCAATCGCCCCAGGGGGTTGCCGCCGGCTCTCGCCGACCACGAGGTGTTCCGCCATGGCGACGTTGCGCGAACCGTCGCCGCCGGCCGCGAATTCTTCGGGGACCACCGCGTCAGCCTCGACGCCGACCACGAGCAGGGCTTCGAAGGTGTGCTGCACGCAGCAAGATTCCGGGACGTGACCGTCGCGTTCTTGGACCACGCAGTTCCGAGCACGATCGAGGTCACTCGACCGACCGGCGACCACCTCGTGGTCGTTCCCGCGAGCGGCACCTGCGATCTGCGGGTCGACGGCGACGTCCACCATCTCTCGCCGATCACCGGCGCCGTGCTCCCCGTCGATCGAGGCATCCGACTCGAGGCGACGACGTCGACCACCTACATCCTCGTGCGGGTCGACGCCGCCGCGCTCGAGCGTCATCTCGCCCGCATGCTCGGTCGAACGCTCGACGGGCCGACGGTCTTCGGGCCGGTTTTCGACCTGGCGTCGGCCGTCGCCACTCGCTGGAACACGGGGTTGCAGCTGCTGCTGTCCGAGTTGCTCGATTCGGCGTCGCTGCTGCGAACCAACCGCGACGTCGGCCAACTCGAGGAGTTCCTGATGGCGGCACTGTTGCTCGGTCACCGGTCCAACCGCTCGGAGTTCTTCCTGAGCGGGCATCGACACCGGCGTGCGGTTCGCGCCGCTCGGGACTTCATCGACCGGCATCTCGCGGCCCCGCTCACGGTCGCCGAGATCGCCGAGGCGGCCGGCGTCAGCGTTCGCACGTTGCAGAACCACTTCGCCGACGACATGGGTCAGACGCCGATGTCCTACCTTCGCGACGCACGACTCGACCGCGTCCGCGCCGAGCTGGCCGACCTGCCGACCGGTGAAGGTGCCACGGTGACCGAGGTCGCGTTCCGGTGGGGCTTCACCCATCTCGGCCGCTTCTCGATCGCGTACCGCGAGCGCTTCGGCGAGACGCCGTCCCAGACGCTTCGCAGTTGATTGCTGGGCCGAGCCGGGGCGCAGTCTCGGCGCACAGGCTCGGCCGGACCCGTCGGACCCGTCGGACCCGTCGGGCATCGGAACTCGGCGGGGTGTTATCTTGCGCGCCGATGCACGAACTCTCGCTCTGCAGTGCGATCGCCGACGCGGTGCGCGAGCACGCCGGCAACCGGCCCGTACGAGCGGTCAACCTTCGCATCGGCCATTTCCGGCAAGTCGTCCCCGACTCGCTGCGCTTCTGCTGGTCGATGCAGTCAGCCGACTCGGGCCTCGCCGACACCGACCTCGTGATCGAACACGTCCCGGCGGTCGTCGACTGCACGGCGTGCGCCACCCGAACCGAACTCGAACATCCGATCCCCGTGTGCGGGTCGTGCGGTTCTGGCGACGTCACGATGATCTCGGGTGAGGAGTTCTTGATCGCGTCGATCGACCTCGAGCCCGCATCCGCAGGCGATGCCACCGCGGACGGCCCGGTTGCGTCGTCGGGGGGAGCGCGCTGATGGGGCGATTCCACCGCCACGGCGACGGCACCGTCCACGAGCACGACGATCACGAACACGCTGACCACGAACACGACGATCACGAGCATCATCTGCTCGGCGACCGGCCGCTCGATCCCGACGCGTCGAGCGGGCACGACGTCGGCGATCACTCCGGCTATGCGACCGGCGACGACCGCGTCATCGTGCTCGAGAACATCCTGTCCGAGAACGACCGCGTCGCAGCGGAGAATCGAGCGACGTTTGCGAAGCACGGCATCCGTGTCGTCAACGTCATGTCCTCGCCCGGCGCAGGCAAGACCACGTTGCTTCGCGCCACGTTGCCGCTGTTGGCCGAGTCGAAGGGTGTTGCGGTGATCGAGGGCGACATTGCGACCGGGATCGACGCCGACCAGCTCCGTGGGCTCGGCGCACAGGTCTCGCTCGTCAACACCGGCGACGGCTTCGGCGGCGAGTGCCATCTCGATGCGGTCATGGTCAGGGCCGGACTCGACGCACTCGACCTGACGACGATCGACACCCTTCTCGTCGAGAACGTCGGCAACCTCGTCTGCCCGGCCGAGTTCGACGTGGGCCAGCACGATCGGGCGATGGTCTACTCACTGACCGAGGGCGACGAGAAGCCGCTCAAGTATCCGGTCATGTTCCGAGCCGCAGACGTGGTCGTCATCAACAAGATCGATCTCGCCCCGCACCTCGACGCCGACCTCGGTGCGTTCCGTGACAACCTCACGCAGGTCAACCCGACCGCGCACGTCATCGAACTCAGCGCGAAGACCGGCGAGGGACTCGACGCCTGGCTCGCCTGGCTGACCGACTGAGTTCGATCGCATCACGGCATCACTGGACGTGATGCTATGATGCACTCGTGCGCACGACCGTCACGCTCGACCCAGACGCCGAGCAGATCGTTCGCCGTCGGATGCGTGAGCACGGCGTGAGCTTCAAGCAAGCACTCAACGATTCGATTCGCGCACACACGTCCGCAGACGACGTGCGTCGAACACCGTTCAGGACGGCGACGACGGCGATGGGTCGTCCGGCCATCGACCTCGATCGAGCCCTGCAGATCGCCGCCGAGCTCGAGGACGACGAGTTGATGGCGCGGGTGCGGGCGGGTTCGTGAAGCTGGTCGACGCGAACGTCCTGCTCTACGCCGTCAACTCCGACGCAGAACGCCACGACGCGTCCAGAACATGGCTCGACACGTCGCTGTCGGGCGACGACACCGTAGCGTTCGCGTGGATCGCTTTGCTCGCGTTCGTGCGGCTCGCCACCAAGCGGGGGCTGTTCGCCAACCCACTCCCCGTCGACGAGGCCCTGGACCGTGTGGACGCGTGGCTCGCCTCGCCGTCGGCCGTCGTCGTCCGACCCGGCCCTGATCACGCCGGTCTGCTGCGGCGGCTCCTCGACGAGGCCGGCACCGGGGGAAACCTCGTGAGCGACGCCCACCTCGCAGCGCTTGCGATCGCTCATCGCTGCGACGTCGTCTCGTTCGATCGCGACTTCGACCGATTCGGCGGCGTCACGCGAGTCGAGCCGTCCTGACCGTCACCACGCTCCGACCCGAGCACCATCGCCACGAACTGGCAACAGCCCGGCGGTGGCCTGGCCGTAGGCTGGGCGATCGCTATGAGTGCCGACGCCGACACCCACGCCGGGAGCTCCGACACGAGTTCGACCGACACACCTGCGCACCGGTACACGGCTGCGCTCGCGCAGGACATCGAGCTCCGCTGGCAGGACCACTGGGACGAGGCGGGCACGTTCGAGACACCGAACCCGGCGGGGCCGCTCGGCGACCCTGACGCAGCCGCCGCCCGTGGCGAGAAGCTGTTCGTCCAGGACATGTTCCCGTATCCCTCGGGGTCCGGCCTGCACGTGGGCCACCCGCTCGGCTACATCGGCACCGACGTGTACTCCCGCTTCAAGCGGATGACCGGACACAACGTGCTCTACACCATGGGCTTCGACTCGTTCGGGCTGCCCGCCGAGCAGTACGCGGTCCAGACCGGCACGCATCCGGCGGTGACAACCGATGCGAACATCGCCACCTACCGACGCCAGTTGCGACGGCTCGGTCTCAGTCACGACCCGCGCCGGTCGATCGCCACGACCGACCCTGCCTACTACCGCTGGACGCAGTGGATCTTCAGCCAGATCTTCAACGCCTGGTTCGACCAGGAGGCGCCGAACGACACGGGCACACTCGGCCGCGCCCGGCCGATCGCCGAGCTCGTCGAGCAGTTCGAGTCCGGCGAACGGGCCACGCCCGGCGGCACACCGTGGGCCGACCTCCCCGCCTGCGACCGCGAGCAGATCCTGGCCGGGTACCGCCTGGCCTACGTCTCGGACGCGCCGGTGAACTGGTGCCCCGGCCTCGGCACGGTCGTGGCCAACGAGGAGGTCACCGCCGAGGGTCGGTCCGACCGCGGCAACTTCCCGGTGTTCAAGCGGAACATGCGGCAGTGGATGATGCGCATCACCGCGTACTGCGACCGCCTGATCGACGACCTCGACCGGCTCGACTGGACCGATGCGATCAAGACGATGCAGCGCAACTGGATCGGGCGCAGCCACGGTGCCCGCGTGCACTTCGCCTCCGCCGCCGGCGACATCACGGTGTTCACCACTCGTCCCGACACGCTGTTCGGCGCCTCCTTCATGGTGCTCGCGCCCGAGCATCCGTTCGTCGCCGAGCTGACGACGGCTGAGCAGTCCGACGCAGTCGCTGCCTACCGGAGCGCCGCCGAAGCCAAGAAGGACGTCGACCGCCAGGACGAGACGCGCGAGAAGACGGGTGTGTTCACCGGGTCGTTCGCGACGAACCCGATCAACGGCGAGCAGATCCCGATCTGGATCGCGGACTACGTGCTCATGGGCTACGGCACCGGTGCGATCATGGCCGTCCCGTGCGGGGACGAGCGCGACTTCGAGTTCGCAACCAAGTTCGGGCTGCCGATCCCGGCCATCCAGCAGCCGCCCGACAACTGGTTCGCGGCCCGTGGCATCGAGCCGAGCCTCGACACGTCGACCTGGCCGACGGCCTTCGTCGGCGATGCGCCCTATGTCAACTCGGCCAACGACACACTCGATCTGAACGGTGTCGACAACAAGGCCGGCGGGATCGCAGCGACCAACACCTGGCTCGAGTCGCAGGGTGCCGGCGAGGCGACCATCAACTACAAGCTGCGCGACTGGTTGTTCAGCCGGCAGCGCTACTGGGGTGAGCCGTTCCCGATCGTGTGGGACGAGGCGGGCAACCCGCACACCGTTCCCGACGACATGTTGCCGGTCGAACTGCCCGAGACCGACCAGTTCTCGCCGCGCACCTTCGACCCCGACGACGCCGCCTCCAACCCCGAGAGCCCGCTCGACCGGCTCGACGACTGGATCACGGTCGAACTCGATTTGGGTGACGGGCCGAAGAGTTACCGCCGCGACTCCAACGTCATGCCGCAGTGGGCCGGCTCGTGCTGGTACCAGCTGCGCTACATCGACCCGACGAACGAGAACCGGTTCGTCGACCCGGAGAACGAGGCGTACTGGATGGGGCCGCGCACCGACATCCGTGATGACCATCCAGGCGGCATCGACCTGTACGTCGGTGGCGTGGAGCACGCCGTGCTGCACCTGCTGTACGCGCGGTTCTGGCAGAAGGTCCTGTTCGACCTGGGCCACGTATCGGCGGTTGAGCCGTACGCACGACTGTTCAACCAGGGCTACATCATGGCCGACGCCTTCACCGATTCGCGTGGCGTGTACGTGGAGGCGACGCAGGTCGAGGAGCGCGACGGGAGCTGGTTCCTGGGCGACGAGCCGGTCAACCGTGAGTACGGCAAGATGGGCAAGAGCCTGAAGAACGCCGTCTCGCCCGACGAGATGTACGACGCGTACGGCGCTGACACCCTGCGCTTGCACGAGATGGCGATGGGCCCGCTCGATGCGTCCCGCCCGTGGGAGACCCGTGATGTCGTCGGGATGTACCGGTTCCTCCAGCGCCTGTGGCGCAACCTCGTCGACGAGGACACCGGCGAGTGCACCGTCGTCGACACGCCCGCCGACGACGACACGCGCAAGCTGCTGCACCGCACGATCGACACCGTGCGCACCGAGATGGATGCGCTGCGGTTCAACACGGCGATCGCCAAGCTGATCGAACTCAACAACGCAGTCACCAAACTCGCCGGCACACCGAGAGAGGTGGCCGAGCCGATGGTGATCATGCTGTCGCCGCTGGTCCCCCACCTGGCCGAGGAGCTGTGGGTCAAGCTGGGCCGCTCCGACGAGTCCGACGGGTCCAGTGGCACGATCACCTACGTCGAGTTCCCCGTCGCCGATCCGGCGCTGCTGGTCGACGACACGGTCGAGCTGCCGATCCAGATCAACGGCAAGGTTCGCAGCCACGTCGACGTTGCCACCGACGCGTCGAAGGGCGACATCGAGGCTGCTGCCCTCGCGAACGACAAGGTCGTCGAGGCGTTGGCCGGCGGCTCGGCCAAGAAGGTCATCGTCGTCCCCGGCCGAATGGTCAACGTCGTCGTCTGACATCACGTCCGGGGTCTGACCCCAGACGTGATGTCGACGTCACCTCGAGATGAGGTCGTCGAGCGCTGCGGCGAGGCCGTCCTCGCCCATCGCACCGATCACGCGCTCGGCGTCACCGGTCTGGTTGAGGAAGACGAACGCCGGCTGGCTGGCAACGCCGAACTCCGCCCAGATCTCGCCGTTCTCGTCGACGATGTGTTCGAACCCGTCGACGTCTTCGTCGTCGATGAATCCTTGGATCGCGCTCAGGCCGTCGCGCCCGGCGACGCCGTAGAACTGGACCTGATCTCCGTACTGTTCCTGGATCCCTGCGACCGCAGGGGCTTCACGCTTGCAGATCGTTCACCACGGCGCCCAGAACCAGAAGAGGACGTCTTGACCGAGCAGTCCGTTGAAGTCGACCGTCTCACCACTCGCCAACGCGAGCGGTCGAGCTTCGAGGCCGCTGTTGTCGGCAGGCGCCGCGGTCGCCGGAGGGGTGGTCGGTTCAGACGCTGCCTCGGGTGCAGCGGCGGTGCCGGCATCGCCGTCGGTACCGCCACCGCAGGCCGCCATGACGAGCGCAGCTCCGACTGCTGAGAAGACCGCCTTTCGCATGGCCGAGAGTCTGGCAGCCGACTGCCGAACACGACCTTCGCAGCCACGAAACGTTCGCGAACGTCGCCGAACGGACGCAGCTCCGGTGTGGGATACGTTTCGACCATGAGCGATGTCTTCCACCTCGGTCTCACCCGTGATCAGGTCGGCGGTGCCGAACTCGCGCTGATCCCCGGCGACCCCGGACGCGTCGAACGCATCGCTCGGCTGCTCGACAACCCCGAGCCGCTCGCGTTCGAGCGGGAGTTCAACTCGTGGCTCGGCACGGTGGAGGGGCGTCCGATCGTCGTGTGCTCGACCGGCATCGGGGGGCCCTCGGTGTCGATCGCGGTCGAGGAGCTCGCACAGCTCGGCGTCCGGACCTTCCTCCGGGTCGGCACGACCGGCGCGATCCAGCCCGGGATCAGGCCGGGCGAGCTGATCGTGACGACCGCAGCGCTCCGACTCGACGGGGCGAGCCGCCACTTCGCTCCGATGGAGTACCCGGCGGTGTCCGACTTCGAGTCGACGGCCGCCCTGGTGGAGGCGGCTCGCTCACTGGGCCACGAACCGCACGTCGGCGTCACCGCGAGCAGCGACACCTTCTACCCGGGACAGGAGCGCTACGACACGTACTCGGGTCGGGTGACGCGCGAGTTCGTCGGCAGCTTCGAGGAGTGGCGGTCGTACGGCGTGCTCAACTACGAGATGGAGACGGCCACGCTGTTCACGATGTGTTCGACGCAAGGCCTGCGATCGGGTTGTGTCGCCGGCGTGCTCGTCAACCGCAACGACGAGGAGACGCCCGACGAACACGCGTCGGCCGCGGTCGAAGCGGCGTCGCTCGCGGTCGGCGTCGAGGCGGCCCGCCGCCTGACGGCGAGCTGACCCGCGCGGGCGAGCCCGCCCGTCACGCTCAGATCGATCGCTGGAGTGCGTCGAGGTCGCGAACGGTGATGTGGCAGCGACCCGTCTCGACGAGCCCGTCGCTCCGGAGTTCGCGAAGCGATCGACTGACCGACTCCCGCGAGGCATCGATCCAATTCGCGAGGTCGGTCTGGGTGATGTCGAGCACGACGCTGCCGTCGCGGGCATCGGGATCGTGTCGTCGACGAAGCTGCGCGAGTTCGACGAGTTTGTGGCCCGTTCGTGCGAGGACCGACTCACAGGTGTGCGCGAGCAATCGGACGTGCGCAGTACGGACCTGGTCGGCGAGGCCGCGGAGGACGGCAACCGCGAGCGTCGGCACCTGTTCGAGTTCGGCGAGGAACCGCTCGCCCGGCATGTGTGCGACCTCGCAGTCGGTCGCAGCGATCGCCGACGCGGTTCTCGGCCGGCCGGTGATCGCGGACAGCTCCCCGAAGTGGTCGCCGGGCTGCTTGAAGCCGAGCAACACCTCTGAGCCGGCCACGCTGCTGACGAACACCCGCACGCTGCCGCTCACACACGAGTAGACGCTCAGCGATCGGTCACCTTCGGCGAACAGCAGTCGACCGCGCTCGACCGTCGTGCGTCGTCCGCGCTCGTCGATGAACGCGCTGACCGTCGCCACCTCCGTGGCCGACATCGTCCCCTCCCTCGCACCGGCGCCGCCCGTGCGTGCCGTTGTGTGATCTACGTCATAGACCGATGTCGTGTGCGGGCGCAAGATCTGATCCGACAGCAGCACTGTCACGAACGGGGCGGCTGTCGAACCATCAACAGGAGGGACACCACACATGTACATCTTCAGCAGGAGCCGTTTGGCGGGCTCCGAGTCGTACTTCGAGGCGATGACGTCGGCGGTCGAGGCCGCGACGAAGGTCACCGAGGTCACCGGTATCGAGGTCTTCACCTGGCGGGTGAGCTTCGGCGCACCGCTCGGCACGATCACGTGGTCGTGTCGCATCGACTCGCAGGCCGACCTGAGCGCAGCGAACGAGAAGCTCGCCGTCGACACCTCGTACATGGACATGGCACTTGCCATGGGCAGCCAGTTCGAGGGCCACGCCGAAGACGCGCTGATGCGGGTCGTGTCGGGCACGCCGTCGTCGACGCCATCGAAGTACTACGTCGCCACCCTCGCCACCATGGCGAACGGCAGGTACCGGGACGCGATGACCTGGGGCGCCCAGATGCAGGAGTTCGTCTGCGACGCTCAGGACGCACCCGGTGTGTTCGGCTCGAGCGTGTACGGCGGCTTCGGCACCGTCGGGTGGCTCATGGGCTACGACTCGATGGAGGCGATCGACGCCGGCTCGGACTGGGAGGCGACGAACGAGGAGTACCACGAACGACTCGACGCGGGCAGCGACCTCTTCATCCCCGGCTCCGGACAGCAGCGCCTGATCGAACGCCTCACCTGACGTCCGACGCGAGGTCGGACAACTGCCGTCGCCGGCCGCTATGACGGCGGTGGCAGTTGCCCGGCGTGCTCGACGAGGGGCCAGGCGTCGGCGGCGATGGCAGCAGGCGACGCGCGATCGAGGTTGCCCCGGATCGAGCCGTCGACGACCGACCGCTGCGCGGTGAGGCTCCGGAACTGGACGACGATCCGGTCGACCCCGCCGAGCACGAGCGGCAGCGCGGACGGGAGCACCGCGGCCAGCGAACGATCCACCTCGCGGAGGAATCGTTCGATGTCGGCGTCGTCGTTCGACCCCTGTCCGTGGAACGCCGCGGTGGTGCGACCTGAGCCGACGCGACCGCTGGCGTGGCTCTGGAGTTGCGGCTCCCGGTCGTCGGTGCCGAGTGCCTCCGCCAAGCTCGACGGGAGTCCGGAACTCGTGTCCTCGATCAACCCGAGCTGGTCCCCTCGGAAGAGGCGGACCCGGTTCAGGCTGAGCGCGAGCACGGCGTACGCGATCCGCTCAGAGATGTGCGGCGCCAGCAGGTCGGTGCTCGGCCGATCGCCGACCTCCACCGTCTCGTCGAACGGTGCCGCCACGCGAAACGTCGTCGTGGCGTTGGCGGCGACGAAGGCGGCCATGCCGAGTTCGGCCGTTGCCCACAGATCGTCGTCGGCGAGGAGTGCTGCGGCGCGTTCCTCGATCGCAGTGAGCGTCGATTCGGACGTTCCCGTTGCACGAAGGAAGTCGACCCCCTTTCGCAGGAGGTTCTTGCAGCGGGTCTTGGACGCCTGCGGCGAGCCGGCTCGATCGGTCGGGAAGTACGCCGACACCCACGGGCCTCCGCCACGCGCCTCGAGTTGGCTGATGTGTTCGCTGGTGACGAGGTCAATCATCGAGGTCGATCCGATCCTCCCGCGTGGTTCTTCGTGGGCACCCCTCAGCATCAGCTGTGGGCCGGGGGACGAGCAGGGCCGTTGTCCCCTTCCGTGGTGTGCATGCTGACACGCCGGTCGCTCATGACCTACGCGCTTCCCGGTGAGGTTCAGTCGACTAGTGCGGAAACCTGAACATCAAGGTGTCCAAGATCCCGGGTCAACTCCACTACGCGTGGCGGAAGCGGCCGCCGTGCCAACGACGGGTGGTCGATGTCGCGTACACGGCTGTGATCAAGAAGATCCACGCCGAGTCGCGCAGCAACTACGGCGCACCCAGGATCCACGCCGAGTTGGCCGACGACTACGGGATTCGCTGTGGCCGCAAACGCGTGGCCCGACTGATGCGCCAAGCCGGACTCGTCGGGTGTCACCGGCGACGCAAGGTGTGGACCACGAAACGCGATCCGGACCAGGCGCCCGCACCCGATGCGTTGAAGCGTTACTTCACCGCCGCAGGTCCGAATCGGGTGTGGGTTGCTGACATCACGTACATCCCGACATGGGCCGGGTTCGGGTACCTCGCCACCGTGTTGGGACGTGTTCAGTCGTCGGATCGTGGGGTGGGCGTTCGCGAACCACATGCGCGTCGACCTCGTCGTCGACGCTGTCGACATGGCGGTCTCGCTGCGCCGGCCGCTGCCCGGAGTGATTCACCACAGTGATCAGGGAGGTCAATATGGTGCTCGAGATTTCGTGCGACGCTGCCGTCGCTCCAAGATCACGATCTCGATGGGCTCTGTCGGCGACTGTTACGACAATTCGATGGCCGAGTCGTTCTTCGCGACGCTCGAATGCGAGCTGCTGGACCAGCGCCGGTTCCGCAACACCACCGACGCCCGCGCCGAGATCATGTCGTTCATCGACTGGTACAACCACCGCCGCCGGCACACCGCGCTCGACATGAAGTCCCCCGTCCGCTACGAAGAGATCCACCACACGGCTCACGCCGCCTAACCACCCGGTGTCAACAGAACCGGGTCAGCTCCACGCAACCCAGTGTCGACTGCGACCCAGCCGAGCAATCTAGGTCGCTCGAGTCAGTCCATGCCGCACGGCACCGCGAAGTGGTCCTCAGCGGCTCTGAATTCCCTGGCTCGATCGAGGAGCCCAGACGATCTCATGTCGGAGCTCCTTCGAGCGCCAACCGTTTCGGAACGAAGCGGCCGTGGCGCCACTCTTCGACAAGGGCGGCTGGGGCTGTCCCTTGTGGGCGGCGATACGCCGCCTCGAGGAAGCACCTCGGTGGGAAGCGGAGCTGCCGGAGGGCGAGGCCGACCTCAGAACTCACCAGAGTGACGGGATCGCCCCAGAGTGGGAACGGCAGTCTCGCCCAACCAGTCACGCGCCCAGACAGGAATAGCGGCGTGACCCCGGCGACGACCGCAGACCCGCATTCACTGCACGGATCATCGAAACGCCTGGGGTAGCCATGCGACCGCTCAAGCTGAACCACCTCGTACGGATCGAGCACCACGATCCTAGGGTCTCCAGCGACCTCCACGAGGTTGAGTCCGTCTGTTGGGATCGCATCGAGCGCTGAACGTCGAGCGGCGAATCGGCGCGTCGAACCCCGAACTGGGACTACCTCGACGTGCGATGGCCACTGCCCGTCGAGTCGGAACTCGGGCGGATCCGGCCATGCGTGGCCGCATGGTGCGACTTCGCTGGACCGAACAACTGCGACGGGGGACCGGGTGAGTTCCGCTGCGGTCGACCCATTG
>JBCBDK010000033.1:0-14468 GCA_038529675.1 Actinomycetota bacterium | reverse complement strand
CGACCGACGGCGAACTCGTGAAGGTCGAGGCGCGCTTCGTGTTCGACGGCGGGGCCTACGCATCCACGTCGTCGGCGGTACTCGTCAACGGCATCACGATGACCCAGGGGCCCTATCGGTGCCCGAACGGCGAGGTCGACGGTTGGGCGGTCCGCACCAACCACCTCCCGTGCGGGGCGATGCGTGGATTCGGTGCGGTCCAGGCGTGTTTCGCGTACGAGTCGCAGATGGACAAGCTCGCCGACGCGTGTGGCCTCGATCCCGTCGAGGTCAGGTTGCGCAACGCGATGACGAGCGGCGACACGTTGCTGACCGGGCAAGCGGTCCTCAACGTGGCACCCGTGGCGGAGTGCATCACCGAGACCGCGGCACTTCCATTGCCCGACGAACCGGTCGGCGGCCACGCGCTGCCGGACGGAAACTCCGACGTGATGGCACTCCCTGGTGGGGCGGGCCGAACCGCCGATGCCGACCACGTGGTTCGCGGCATCGGATGGGGTGTGTCGATCAAGAACCTGATGTACTCCGAGCGCTTCGACGACTACTCGACCGCACGATGCCGACTCGCCGACGGCGTTGCGACGCTCAAGTTCGCCACCGCCGAGGTCGGTCAGGGCTTCGTCACGATCGCCGGTCAGATCGCACGAACCGTGCTCGGTGTCGACGACGTCGAGCTCGACTCGATCGATACGGGCGTCGGCTCGGCGGGCTCGACCTCGGCGTCACGCCAGACCTGGATGAGCGGCGGCGCGGTCGACGCCGCGTGCCGCGCGGTGCGGGAGCGACTGTTCGAGGCGGTCGGGGCGGCGCACGGCATCGATCCGATCCGACTCGCGATCGACGGCACCGACGTGGTCGACACCGCCGGCGAGCTGGTCGTGCCGGTCGCAGAGGCGTCGGCCGGCGCCGAGTTCGACGAGACGGTCGAGTACCACCATCCCGAGACGGAAGACCTCGACGAACTGGGCCAGGGGAACTGCCACACGGCGTTCGCGTTCGTGGCACATCGAGCGGTCGTCGACGTCGACCCCGAGCTCGGGTTGGTCAAGGTGGTGCAGATCGCCACCGCCCAGGACGTCGGGACCGCGCTGAATCCGCTCTCGGTGATCGGTCAGATCGAGGGCGGTATCGCACAGGGCCTCGGCCTCGCCGTGATGGAGGAGATCATCCAGCAAGACGGCGTGATCAAGAACGGGAACTTCACCGACTACCTGCTACCGACCTTCCTCGACATGCCGCCGGTGGTTGCCACGCTGGTCGAACAGCCGGACCCGCACGCTCCGCTCGGCGCCAAGGGCGTCGGCGAGCCGCCGTGCATCTCGTCCACCCCTGCGATCGTGGCAGCGATCCGCGATGCGCTCCGGTCAGCCGGCATCGAGCGAGAGCTCGCCAGGGTTCCGGTTCGCCCAGCCGACGTCTGCCTCTGAGTCTCGGTAGGTTTGGCGCCCATGTCTGACGAGCGCGAGATCATGTCCTGGGCCCAGCTCGGGGAATCGACCAGGGACCTGGCCCAGCAGGTGGCCGACGACGAGTACGAGCCCGACATGATCCTCGGCATCGCCCGCGGCGGACTGCTCCCGGCTGGCGCAGTCGGCTACGCACTCTCGGTCAAGAACGTCTACACGATGAACGTCGAGTTCTACACCGGTGTCGACGAGCGGCTCGACGTGCCGCGCATCCTGCCGCCCGCTCCCGACTTCGTGGACCTCTCCGACGGCAAGATCCTGATCGTCGACGACGTCGCCGACACCGGCCACACACTCAAGTCGGTCCTCGACTTCTGTGACGGCAAGGTCGGCGAGGTTCGCTCGGCGTGCATCTATGAGAAGTCCCACTCCGTCGTGAAGTGCGACTACGTCTGGAAGTACACGGATCTGTGGATCAACTTCCCCTGGTCGGATCAGCCGCCGGTCACCACACGCGACTGGTCGGTCGCCGACGCCTGACCGCGGCTCCCGCCTGATCACGCTCTGGGTCAGACACTAGGCGTGGTCATCGCGTTCTGGGTCTGACCCCAGGTGTGATCACCGGGCGGCCGCAGCCGCTTGAGCTCGCTGCAGCTTGTCCTTGAGGACGTTCGGCGGGATGATTCCTGCCAGCTTGCCGTCCTGCCACACGGTGACGATCGGGCGGATCGGGTTGAGGCGGCCCAGCACCGAGGTGAGGTCGTCGTCGGGCGCCGCCTTGGCGGTCTGTTCGAACGGGACCATCATGCTCGTGAGCATCGTGAGCGCACGCTGCTGGTCGTCGAGCGCCCACAGCTGATCCTCGAGGACGACACCGTCGAGCTGGCCGTTGTCGTCGGCGTCGATCGCCACCGCTCCGGCATTGCCGAGACGCGACCGCTGCCAGAGCATCGAGTCGGCGTCCATGTCAGAGCCTGCATGCGCGACGCCGAACCAGGTGAGATCTCTCACACGAATGCCCTCGAGCTGTTCGCCGATGTACGACACCGCCATCTCAGCGCGTGCATTCAAGGTGATGAAGACCCCGACGAAAGCGAGGAGCAGGCCCGGGTATCCATAGAGCATCAGGGCGACACCGATGATGCCGATTGCCCAGCCGAGCACCCGACCGGCCTGGGCTGCCTCACGCATCGCCCGATAGCGATCTCCGTGACGCGCCCACCGTACGGCTCGCACGACGCGTCCGCCGTCGAGCGGTGCACCAGGCAGCATGTTGAACACGGCGAGCAGCAGGTTCACCCCACCGACCCAGAGGATCACGTTCGAGCGGAACAGGAAGGCCAACCCGATGCCGATCACCCCGATGGCCAGGCTCGTCAACGGTCCGGCGGCAGCGATCCAGCCGTCGGCACGCGGCGTCGGGGACTCGCGATCGAGGCGCGCGACCCCGCCGAGCGCCCAGAGATCGATCGACTCGGTGTTGACGCCGTGTCGGCGAGCGACGAGCGCGTGGCCGAACTCGTGGGCGAGGATCGACACGAAGAAGGCGACGACCGCAATCACGCCCGGCACGACGCCGAACTGTGCCGTCAGACTCACTCCGAACAGGACCGCCACGAGGAGCATGCTCCAGTGCATGCGCACGGGGATCCCGGCGATACGGCCCAGACTCAGTGATCCAGTGTTCATCGGGGAACGTCCTTTCGACGATGGGTGCAACCGTAGATCGCAGCCGGCCATTCCCGCCTGCGGTGCCCGATGAAGTGATGCGACGGGTTTCACATCGTCGGACACCAACCGGCGTCAGGGCGGCGCCGGGTTCACGCCAGCCCGAGCTGACGCTCGCCTCGGTTACGCCGCGTCGAGGGCCACCGTTGCGCAGTTGCGCCCACTCGCACCCCACACGCCAGCGCCTGGGAACGTTGCCGCTCCGGTGAGGAACAGACCCGGGACGGCCGTGGCGTATCGTGTCAGTTCGGGATTGGGGTTGCGGAGTGCAGCGAGCGGGCCGCCTCCGAAGCTGGTGGCGTGCCCGGCCGGGAGGTGAAACTCCCGTTCGTACCGGTCCGGTGTCATCGCCCGCCAGTCGACGATCGACTCGAGCAGACCCGGCTCGCAGTACTCGGCCAGTAGTTCCAGCCAACGGCGCGGTTCGTCGTCGCGTTCCCAGCCGCCCGGTCGGGCATACGGCGTGAAGAGGGCCTCGACGCTGAGGACGTGGTGCCCGGCGGGTGCCAGCGAGTCATCGAGCGCAGTCGGAACGTTGACGAACAGCGCCGGACGTTCGAGTACTTCACCCGTCGCCATCAGGGCGGCCCCTCGATCGATGTCGGCGAGCGACGGGGCGATCACCGTCGTCGGGCCGAGTGAACGATCGACGCCCCGCAGGCGAGGCTCACTCGTGAGGACGACGTCGAGTTTCGACTCGTAGCCGTCGGCGTGCGGGACCGCCCGCCACCGTTCGAGGAGTCGGGCTGCGTCCGTTGGGGGATGACGGAGCCAGCGCAGGAACGTGTCGTGCGGGTTGCACGCCGACACGACGAGCGGGGCGTCGACGTCATGGCAGTCGACCAGCTGATGGTCACCTCCCGGTTCGACGAGGCCACCTTCGACGATCCGGACGCCGGCGACACGATTGCGCTCACAGCGGATCTCGGTGACCGTCGCACCGGTGACGAGCGTGCCGCCCGCTGCCTCGAACGATGCACGGATCGCCTCGGTCAGCGCACCGCTGCCGCCGACGGGTCGGCCGACCGTCGCGACGTGCCTCATCGCATGCGTCAGTGCTCCCAGCCCCGTCCTCGGTGTCGTCGGCGACAGCCCCCACACCATCGGACCGGTCACGGCGCCGGGCCCGGCCACCTCGGGAGATGAGAAATAGTCCCCGAGCACGTCGGCGGCGCTGCGTCGCGACCAGGCCAGGAGCTGACGCACGCCGCGACCTCGTCGCCGCGCAGCGAGCGCACCGAGCCCACGAACGGTCGGGGGCGCCGCAGCCGCCTCCAGCAGGAGCTCGACCGCCGGGCGAGCGTCGGCGACGTACCGGCGGTACCCGGCGCCGTCGGCGGGGGAGAAGCGGCCGATCTCGTCGGCGGCGAGGTCGACCTCGTGGTGGCTCGACCAGATCGTTTCCTTGTCGAGCGACGACCAGGATGCGTTGTGCTGACCGGGGTCGACGTCGAGGTATCGCAACCCATGCTCGCGCAAGCCGAGTTCGTCGAGGATCGGCGTGGTCCGGAACGTGAGGTGGTCGCAGTTGCAGATGTTCACGGTGGCGCCGGCGAACGTCTCGCATGCGGCGGTGCCACCCACCGAGTCGCGGGCTTCGACGAGGAGGGTGTCGAGACCGGCACGGGCCAGGTAGGCCGCCGCCACCAGCCCGTTGTGCCCTGCTCCGATGACGACGGCGTCGAAGCGTGACCGGCTCGGCAACATCCGACCATTCTCGCTCAGGTGATTCGTGGACCTCTAACGTGCCGGTGTGGCATCGGTCGACGACCCCCGGTTCGCGTCCCGCAGGCTCGACGAGCTCCGCGCACCCGACATCGCCGACGTGCTGACGACTCGCTCGATCGTCGTGCAGCCGCTCGGCGCCGTCGAACAACACGGCCCGCACCTCCCGTTCAACACCGATCTCGTGATCGCCGAGCGTGTTGCCGACGCTGCGATTCGTCGGAGCGCCGGCGACGGCATCGACGTCTGGACGCTGCCACCGCTCGCCTTCACCAAGTCGAACGAGCACGCTTGGTCGGCCGGCACCATCTGGCTGTCGGCCACGACGCTGCTCGCGGTGCTCGACGACATCGGGCGATGCATCGCAGCGACGCCCGCGCGCAAGCTCGTCTTCTTCAACGGCCACGGCGGCAACTCGGCGTTGGTCAACGTCGCCAACCGAGAGCTGCGACTTCATCACGGGTTGATGACGTTTCTGGCGCACCCGGGCATTCCGCCCGATCAGGGCGGTTCGTCGCCGGCGGAGGAGCTCGGCATGGGCATCCACGGTGGTCTCGACGAGACGTCGCTGATGCTCCATCTGACGCCGGAACTGGTCGATCTTGCCGCCGGGTCCCGCAACGTGCCCGAACATCTCGCCGACAACCGTCACGTGCGATTCGGTGGATCGGTCGGTTTCGGTTGGCTGTCGAACGACTTCGGCTCTGACGGCCACATCGGCGATCCGACCGGCGCGACGGCGGCCCGCGGCGCCTCGATCTTCGACGCAGCCGTGGTGACCTTGACGGACGCGCTCGCCGAGATCGACGCGTTCGAGTTGCCGCTCGCTTGACGCACATGCGCTGAGCGCCGTACCACCTGCGTCATCGGCACGCCGATGCGTTCAGCGCACCTCGGCGCCGTTCAGGCTGCCGACCCCGGCGAGTTGCCGAAGTACGCGCGGGGCGCAGATCGAACCGTCGGCCTCGAGGCCACCGGTCGTCGGTGTGAGCTCGAACCGACACGGGTCGTAGCCACTGCGCAACAGCGAGAAGAGCACGCCGACGATCTCTCGGGCGCCGAGCGTCGACGTCCGGGAGAGCACGAAGCCGCCCGATCGATCGGGGTCGCCGACCACCGCCCACTCGTAGTCCCGGTCGAGTCCGATCACCCAGTAGTCGCCGCCTGGGACGAAGATGAACTCGCCGTTCTGCCGCGCGAACGTGACCTGCAGCTCGGCGTTCGTTTCCGGCTCGACGACACGAGCTCGGCCTTCGATCGGGATCGACCTCCCACCCGTCGTGCAGGTGTTGACGACGCGAACCAGTCCATCGTCGAGGACCTCGTAGTCCGCCGTGATGTCGCGCTCGCACCGTTCGAGGAACGGCGAGGGGATCGATGCGAGGTTGAACCACCGCCCGGTGTATCGGTCGAGATCGACCGAACGAACGGTTCGAACCTCTCCGAACCCGCCGGCGGATGCGGGTGCTGAGCAGGGGATGACGGCGGCGAACGAGGCGACGGCGGCGAACACGGCGACGAGGCGACGGGACATGGTGGATCTCCTGGCTCGTCCGCTCGGGATACGTTCGTCGCAGTCTTCCACAGCGGGCGCCGCTGGCCGCTCGGTGGCGGGGGTCCGCACGGACACCGTTCGATGGTCCGCCAGCGACTCCTCGGGGTCGCCGCTCGGTGAGTCAGCGGACGTCGGGGTCGAGGAAGACGGTTGTGACGGCCTCGTCGACGTTGCGCAGCTCCTGTTCGAGCGCGGTGCCCAGCGCCGGTGCGAAGTCCGACAGGCGATCGAGGTCGATCCCGCCGACCACTCCGTCGACGGTGTCACCCAGGACGCCGGTGTCGATCGCTGACTGTGCGGCTGCGTCGAGGAGGTTCGCCGAGACGCGATCGAGCGGTGTGAACCGGCGTCGTACCTCGGCCATGAGTTCGTTCGTCGGGCCGGGTTGCCCGACGTAGAAGGCGATGGCGCGCTGGATGATCGGGACGAGGCGACCGATGCAGTCCTCGCCGAGTCGGCCGTCGCCGGACACGGCGAGGAGATCGTCGGCATCGAGCCATCCGCGGGTGCTCGCCAACGCAAACCGCACCGGGCGGTCCCACTGTGGCAGCACGGCGAACAGCTCGGAATCGAGCATCGAGTCGCCTTGACGTGCGATGGCCCCGTCGGCTGTGACGAACGCGGCCGGTCCACCGTCGGCGTCCGGCACGAGTTGCTCGGCGTCCAGCACGCCATTCGCAGCGAGGAAGGCGATGAACGGTTCACCGGTGACGTGTCGGACCTCGACACCCGCAGTTCGGATGTCGTCGAGGTCCTCGATGTTCGGATAGGTCTCGGGATCCCACATGACCATGTCGTGGCCGGCGCTCGTCAGCCCGACCACACCGGTCGCCGAGAGATCCGTTCGGCTCGCTAGTTCGACGTATGAGGTCTCGGCGAGGTGAATCTCGTCATCGGCCTGGAGCGCGACCGGCGAGCGGAACGAGACCGCAGGGCCACCGGCCCGAAGCTCGAGCGTGACGTCCTCGACCTGGCCATCGGGTCGCCGGAGCGGCCCCGACACCCGTTGTCCGCCCTCGTCGATCGTGGGCCCCGCCGGGAGCAGCGAGAACAACGGACCGTGTTCGACCGAGGGGAGCGACTCGATCTGCACGACGATCGTCGCCGGACACACGTCGGCGAGTGGGCCGTCCTCGAACCGCCTCGCCGGCTCGGATTGGTCGGCCTCCTCGGTGGGCCCCGGAACGGTGGTCGTCGCGTCGATGGTCGACGCAACCGTGCTCACCGGAGCGGAGTCTCCACCAGAACAGGCGGTGATGAACACCGCGACGACGGCAACAGCTCCCACGGTGCGCACATCCCGAGACTAGAGAGACGGTGGTACGCGAAACGGGGCACCGACCACTGGCCGGTGCCCCGTGCTCGTTCACGCGATCATCGGACCGCGTCGTTCGTCGTGACCGGTCAGAGACCGATCGAGTCGTCGATGTACTCGTTGGTGACGAGGTCGTCCGGCGTCAGACCCTCTGCGCCGAACACCGGCGATGCGACATCGATGAAGCCGGCGAGCCGGTCGAGGTCGAAGTTGCCGACGATCGAGTCGGGGCCGTTGCTGACGAGGCCGATCTCGACCTGCTTGTCGACGGACCACTGGGCGAGCTCGGCGTCGT
Organism: Actinomycetota bacterium; assembly: GCA_038529675.1. Lineage (GTDB taxonomy): Bacteria > Actinomycetota > Acidimicrobiia > Acidimicrobiales > Ilumatobacteraceae > Ilumatobacter_A. The sequence goes on along the minus strand of JBCBDK010000033.1, from coordinate 6,444 downwards.
ACACCCAGAAGTCGTTGTAGTCGTTGACCGCCTGAACGATGAGATCGTTCGTTGCGACTGGATCGGCGACGTAGTCGACGACCGCCTGCTGGACGACCGGTGCGAAGGCCGCCATGCACTCGGCGAGCTCATCCTTGCGGGAGTCGAGCACGGCGAGCGGTGCGGCGTAGGTCTGCCAGCCGGCGTCGTGGATGAGCTGGAACTCGACCGGCTTGGCCCAGTCTTCGAACACGAACTCGTAGTTGTACGGCTCGGCGGACGCGAAGCCCTGCTGGGCGATGCTCCCACCCTCGGCGATGAACACCGAGGGGCCACCGTCGTAGCTGCCGTCGAGCTGCGCCTCGGTCACCTGGCCGGAGCTCAGCAGGTACTGCATGTATGCGCCGGTCTCGAAGTAACGGATCGTGACCGGGTCGCCACCGTTGGCGGTCGCGAGGTCGGCGATCGACGTGACGTCGGGGTAGGTCTCTGGATCCCACATGATGATCTGCGGGTTGATCTCGAGCGGCGCGACGAATGCCGTGGTCGGGTTGTCGGCGTAGTTCTCGATCGCTTCGTCGGTGGCGACGTACCCGAAGTGAATGCCGTCGTCCTGCGCCATCAGCGAGACGACCTGCTGGAATCCGACGGCCGGCCCGCCGGTTCGGACCTCGAGGTTGATACCGGTCGCCTCGCCGCCGGCGACGAGTGGGCCGCTGACGACCTTCGTGTCGGCGTCGATCGTGGCGGCGCTGCCGTCGATCATCTGGTAGAGCGCACCGTGCTCGGCCTCCGGGAACCAGTCGGTCTGGATCACGATCGTCTCCGGGCAATGCGCGGCAAGTGCGCTGCCGCCCTCTTCCATGGCATCGTCGTCCATGGCGTCGTCTTCCATGGCATCGTCGTCCATGGCGTCGTCTTCCATGGCATCGTCGTCTTCCATGGCGTCGTCGTCGGCCGGTTCCTCAGCGGGCTCGTCCGCCGGTTCGTCGGCAGGCTCGTCGGCTGGCGCCTCGGCCGGCTCGTCGGCCGGTGCCTCGGCGTCGTCGTCGTCGCTGCCACAGGCGGCGACTGCGAGTGCGGCGACAGCGCCGAACGCTGCGAGCTTGGTCATGCGAGTGCTTCGCATCGGTGTGTTCTCCCCCTCGGAGTGGTGTGTTGTGCCGGCCGTTCACGCCGGTCGACACAGACTACGGGACCGCTCGAAGCCCGCAGTACCACGAACTTGAACAGTTTGTTTCGGGCCGGAATGGCCGCTCGAGACGCGCGGCCGTGCGGCGACTACTTGCTGCGGGTCTCGTGCCAGTGGCCGACGACGCGACGACCCAACCAGCCGAAGAAGACGAACACGACGATGCCGAGCGCTGCCGACATGATGACCGCGCCGTACATCTGCTCGTACTCCGTCGAGTTCTGGTACGTGTTGATCAGGCGACCGAGGCCGGGGTCGCCCTGGCGGAAGAAGAAGTCGCCGACGACGGCGCCCACCACCGAGAGGCCTGCCGAGATCTGGAGCCCGGTGAAGATCGATGGCATCGCCGCGGGGTACTGGAGCTTGAAGAGGCGAGTCCACCGAGAGGCCCCGTTCAGGGTCATCAACTCGTGGTAGCCGCGATCGACCGACAGCAGCCCGAACAGCGTGTTCGCCACGATCGGGAAGATGGCGATGATGATGCAGACGAGCACCCGCGACCAGAAGTCGAAGCCGAAGACGGTGCCGATCAGCGGCACGAACGCGAGGATCGGCATCGCCTGGATGGCGATCAGAAACGGCCAGAACGCCGTTTCGATCCACTTCGCCTGGCTCATCGCCGTCGCGAGCGCGAACCCGACGACGATGGCGATGCCGAGGCCCCATGCAGCGACCTGCCCGGACGACCACAGCCCCTCGAGGAGGCGGAAGAAGCCGCCGCCGGTCCGCGAGCCGTTCGTGCCGCGCTCGATGTTCCAGGTGAAGAAGGCCTGGTCGAACACGTCGTGCGGTGGCGGCACGAGCGGCCGCCGGTTCTCGGACAGCAAGACGTAGTGCGACAGGTACCAGAACCCGACGAACAGACCGAACACGATCATCGGACCGGCGAATCGGGCGATGCCGGGTCGCCTCGTCTTCGGTGCGCCAGCCACGGCACCGAGGTTGCCGCCGCTCACCGCAGCAACCTTCTGTGCGGCGCCCTGTTCGTCGATGTCGATGCTCATTCGTGTGCACCCCGCAGGTCGTGAGAGATCTTGCCGGACAGCTCGGCGAATTCGGGGAGGTAGCGGATGTCGTGGTTGCGCGGGTACTCGAACGGCACCTCGTAGTCGGCGACGATCCGGCCGGGCCGGGCCGACATGACGAGCACCCGGGTCGACAGGAACACGGCCTCGGCGATCGAGTGGGTGATGAACAGCCCGGCGAACTGCTTGGTTCGGAAGAGCGAGAGGAGCTCGTCGTTCAGGCGCTCGCGGGTGATCTCGTCGAGCGCGCCGAAGGGCTCGTCGAACAGGAACACGTTGGGCTCGAGCACGAGCGATCGGGCGAGCGACGCACGCATCTTCATGCCACCGGACAGCTGCTTCGGATACTTGTCCTCGTGCTCGTCGAGGTGAACCAACTGCAGCGCCTCGTCGATTCGCGGCCCGAGCTCCTGGAGGTCGCGCCCGTGCAGTTCGGCGAGCAACTCGACGTTCTTGCGCACGCTGCGCCAGGGAAACAGCGTCGCATCCTGGAAGACGTAGCCGATCGAGTCCTTGTCGACTCGGCAGTCGCCACCTGTGTTGGTCTCCAGGCCCGATGCGATGCGCAACAGGGTCGACTTTCCACACCCGGACGGGCCGACCACGGTGACGAACTCACCCCGTTCGACGCTGAACGAGATGTGATCCAGGGCGTGTGTGCCGTCGGGGAACGTCATCGACAGATCGTCGAAGACGAGAGCGGGACCGACCGAGGAACCGAGCGGTTCGGTCGCAGTCACGGCGTTGGTCACGGTGATGGGCTCCGGGGCGATCGTGGTCGATGGTCGAGTTCGAGCGATCAGCCGGGCGCCGGGGGCGAGCCCGGGTCAGCGACGGGTCACTGACGATCGATGCGGTTGCCGCGGCGCCACACCTTGCGGTCCGTCGGGCCGAAGGCGATCGCTTCTCGCAGCGTAGTCGCCGGGACGGCCACCAGATCAGCCTGCGACTCGGGCTCGATGACGATCATGTTTCGGCCGAGTGCTCGCGTTCCCGCAGCGCTCACGGCCGACCACGCCTCGTGAGGAAGCAGGTGGCTGGTCGCGATCGCCAGGCCGGCGGTCTCGAACGGACACGCCCGGCCGACCGGGTTGAACGGATCCTGCAGATTGTCGGCCCCGAACGCGACGTTGGCGCCCGCCGCACGTAGCGCTCCGACGGCGGTGAGGGCACGCGGCATCGGGGTGTGGCCCCGCCCTTGGAGGAAGAGGTTGGTGTGGGGGAGCGCGACGACCGACACGCCCGCCGCCGCGACCCGTTCGGCGATCTCCCGCTGCGTCGCCTCGGGCTGCACACCGAGGCTCACGCAGTGGCTCGCCGTCACGGGCAGTTCGAAGCCGGCCTCGACGGCATCGAGCAGGTCGGCCAAGCCGAGGATCGAGGCGTCGAGCGTTTCGTCGGTGTGGAGGTCGACGCCGGCGCCGTGATCGACGGCGGTCTGCAGCAGGAGCTCGGTCGCAGCCCGAGGGTCGTCCTCGAGGTGGGGGACGCCGCCGACGAGGTCCGCCCCGACCTGCATCGCATCGCGCAGCAGTGCGCGCTGATCGGCGTGGGCGGGCCCGACGCACGGCCAGCCGCACAACGACACGATCTCGACGTCGATCACGTCGGCGACTCGCCGCTTCACCTCGACCAGCGCTTCGATGCTACGAAGACCGTGCTCGACCGTGGTGTCCGCGTGGGTGCGCACGGCGGCGAAACCATTGGCCGCCATCAACCGGGCGGCGCGCTCGGCCCGCTCGATCGTCTCCTCGACGCCCAGCAAGTGGCGGCTCGAGCGCATCGCCTCGATCGCTCCCATCAGATCGCCCGTCGGGTTCTCGACCCGCTCGGCGAGGAACGCCTTGTCGAGGTGTGCGTGCGGCTCGACGGCGGCGGCGAGCAGCACCCAGCCGTTCAGGTCATCGACCCGATCGTCGGCCGTCGACGCGATCGTGTTGGCATCGGCGACCTCGGCGATGCGGCCGTCGGCAACTCGAACGTCGACCGACCGGTGTGACGCCCGACCCGTTTCGTCGACGTGAACGACGGTGGCGCGTTGCAGCAAGCAGGAGGTCACCTGTGCGACGATACGGGGCATGGTCGCAGCCAAGGATCTGAAACTCGGAGCGTTCTTCTTCGGCGGTGTCGAGATGGACGACGCCGGGGCGGGTGAACCGAACCCGATGGACCGCCGCTACTCGAACGACGAGTGCTGGACGGCGACACTCGACTACGTCAACTCGGCGATCGAGGCGGAGCGCCTCGGTTACGACTCGTTCTGGACCACCGAACACCACTTCCAGTACGAGGGCTACGAGGTGATCCCGAATGGGCTGCTCATCTCAACGTGGATCGCCGCCCACACCAGAAACCTGCGTTTCGGCGCCATGTTCAACGTCGTCCCGCAGTGGAACCCGATGCGCCTCGCCGAGGACTTCGCCACGTTGCACAACCTGTCGGGCGGTCGGGCGATGCTCGGCGTCGGGCGGGGGACCGTGCCGCGCGAGGTGCTGCATCTGAACGACAAGGGCGTGTCGATCGGCTCGCACGACAACCCCGACATGAAAGACGCGGACACCCTCAACCGGGAGGTGTTCGAGGAGTCGATGGAGATCATCCGGCGGGCGCTCACCCAGGAGACGTTCTCGTTCCAGGGCGAACACTTCCAGGTCCCCGTCCCCGGCATCCCCGACCGAGGCTCGACCGTGCAGGACCTCACGCTAATCCCGCGCCCGATCTACCCGTTCGAGATCTGGCAGGCGGTCACGTCGCCTCCCACGCTCGACTACGTCCCGGTCGTCGGCCACGGCGCCGTGTTCTGGAACCAGCACCACAGCTTCATCAAGCGCTTCTGGGACACCTACGCCGAGAAGTACGCCGCAGCCCACGACGGCCACGAACTCGGTGCGCACGAGAAGCGGATGCTCGTCGTGTCGTTCCGGATCGAGGACACGATGGAAGAGGCTCGGGAAACCGCCCTCGCCGGTCATGACGAGTTCTGGAAGTTCCTCGGTCCGTATGGCTGGAGCCGGGGCTACATGGGTGAGGACGGCAAGCCGGCGAAGCCGGGGCTGATCCCGACGCTCGACGAATCGATCGACAACAAGACGATCCTGGTCGGCACGCCGGAGGACGTCGCCGCCGAGGTGCAGTTCCTGAAGGACCTCCTCGGCTTCGAGTACCTCACCGTCTTCCCTCACCTGCTCGGCGACAGCTACAAGAAGGCCGACGAGCAGATGGCCCGCTTCAAGGAAGAAGTCCAGCCTCTCCTCACCTGATCCCCCTCGGTGTCAGACACACGTGGGGACGGTGTCTGACACACATGGGGATGTCGTCCACAGGATCGTCAGCCACCAGCGCAGGTGCCGACGACCGAGCGTGGGTCGCTGCTGCCGACCCACATCCCGTCGCGATCGCTCACGATGGCGCACGCGTGTCCGTAGCCCGAGTCCCACGATCCGGTGTGCGCGGTTCGGTGGCCGCGGGCGGCGAGTGCCTCGACCCAGTCGACGGGCGCCTGCCCCTCGATGTTCAGGCCCGGTCCCTCCGGTGCCGTCCAGGTGTCGAACCCGGTCGACGGACCTCGCAGCGCCCATCGGCCGGCGGCCAGCGCTCTGCCCGGGCTCTGGCGGTGGTGGAAGAGGCGGGCGGCGAGCTGGAGCATGATCTGTGGCTGCGCGTCGCCACCCATCGTGCCGAGTACGCCTGCCAGTGATCCGTCGGCCCGGGTGGCAGCCATCGGGAGCAACGTGTGGGGCGGTCGGCGGTGTGGCGTCAGCTCCGCGGGGTGACCCGGCTCGAGGCTGAAGCCCATGCCTCGATTGTGGAGATTGATCTGGGTGTTCGGCTCGACCAGGTGGCTGCCGAAGCCCGAGGCGTTCGACTGGATCAGCGACACGGCCATCTCCGAGCCGTCGGCGCCCCGGCCGGCGGTGCAGAGGTAGGTCGTGTCGCCGTCGGCGGTCGGAGCCCAGCGCGTCGACGCTCGTTCGGTGTCGATCTCGTCGAATCGTCCGTCGATGATGTCGAGGAGGTCGGCGCCGGCGGCACCGTCGTGCAGCATGCGGGGACGATCCCGCCCCGCCGCGGTCGAGGCCTCGACGAGGAGATGCACCCACTGCTCGTCGTCCGGGTCGGCGGGCAGGTCCAGTCGCTCCGCGAGCCGTGCACCGCCGAGTGCCAGGTACCCCTGCGAGTTCGGGCCGATCGTGTGCAGCGTGACGCCGAAGACGTCGGCGGACAGTGGATCGACCCAGTCGGCCTGTG
>JBCBDK010000032.1:6169-14568 GCA_038529675.1 Actinomycetota bacterium | reverse complement strand
CGTGCCCCAACTCCACGGCCAGTTCGCCGGGGACCGCAGCCGCAAGGACGTGCTCGTCGAGCACGGATTCCGGCTCCCGTCGGCGCGCGACAACCGGCCGTTGACGTTCGAGGAGTGCCTGGAACGCATCAACCAGTGCGTGTTCTTGTCCGCCACGCCGTCGGAGTACGAGCTGCGCGTGTCGAGCCGCGTGGTCGAGCAGATCATCCGCCCGACCGGTCTCGTCGACCCGGAGGTGATCGTCAAGCCGACCAAAGGCCAGATCGACGACCTGATGGAGTCGGTCAACGACCGCATCACCCGCGGTGACCGGGTTCTCGTCACCACGCTGACCAAGAAGATGGCCGAGGACCTCACCGACTACCTGCTCGAGCAGGGGCTTCGGGTCCGCTATCTACACTCGAACATCGACACGATCCAGCGGATCGAGATCCTGCGAGCGCTCCGTCTCGGGGAGTTCGACGTGCTCGTCGGCATCAACCTGCTTCGCGAGGGCCTCGACCTCCCCGAGGTGTCGCTCGTCGCGATTCTCGACGCCGACAAGGAGGGATTCCTCCGGTCCGAGACCTCGCTCATCCAGACCATCGGGCGCGCCGCCCGCAACGTCGACGGCCAGGTCGTGATGTATGCGGACAAGATGACCCCATCGATGCAGGCGGCCATCTCGGAGACCCAGCGTCGCCGCCAGCTGCAGCTGGCCTACAACGACGAGCACGGGATCGACCCGCAGACCATCCGCAAGGCGGTCGGCGACATTCTCTCGATGCTGCGGCCCGACGAGGATCGGACAGCAGCGGTGCCGGGCAAGGATCGGCGTCGTCGCCGCGAGCGCGACAGGGTCCAGCAGGATCTCAAGTCGTTGCCGCAGCAGGAGCTCGCCCGACTCGTGCAGACCCTCGAGGAGGAGATGCACGAAGCGTCAGCGGAACTGCGGTTCGAGTACGCCGCCAAGTTGCGCGACGAGATCAACGACCTCCGCCGCGAACTGAAGGACGCTCGCTGACGCCCGATCGGGCGGCCGGACGTGACGACGACCGGTCAGGCAAAGGCGGCAGCGGCGATCGACTGAGCCAGGTCGGGTATGCCGCTACGAACGCCGCCGACGCTGATCCGGAGAAACGACTGGTCGGACCGGCGGATCATGAACGGCCGCCCCGGTGCGACGCCGATCTGTTCGACGGCGAGCGCCCACGTCGCTCGCAGATCGTCGTCGACCGGTACCCACATGTTGAGCCCGTTGCCGAGCTCGACGCGTCGACCCGCAGCCGCCAGGCCGTCGGCGAACGCCTGGCGCCGTGCGTGGTAGATCGTGCGGGCGTGCTCGACGAGTTCGTTGGTCTCGGCGTCGAGCAGCATGCCGAGGAGGAGGTGCTGGAGAAGGCGGCTGGTCCACGTCGGGCCGAGACGGCGTCGCTCGATGAGTCGACCGACGATCTCAGCCGATCCGCCGACGGCTGCCAGCCGAAGGTCGGGTCCGTGTGTCTTGGAGAAGCTCACCACGGTCACGCCCCGGTCGGGCACGATGGCGGCGAGGCTGGTGCCGATGGCGCCGAGCGCTGCGCCGGTGTGATCGTCCTCGACGATCCACGGCGGATCGTCGAGGGCTCGCAACAACGCGCCGAGCTCGGTCAGACGCGACGGATCGATCGAGGCTCCGGTCGGATTCTGCGCGAATGGTTGGATGAAGCATGCGACCGGCCGACGCCCCAGCGCCGCTGCGAACTCGGCGGGGACGACGCCGCGACGGTCGACGGACACCGGGATGATCTCGGCGCCGGCGAGTTCGAGCATGTCCACGAGTGGCGGGAAGGTCGGGTCCTCCACGACGACGGGGTCGCCGAACGACACGAGTGCCGTGACGAGCCGGTCGAGCGCGTCGAGTGCGCCGTCGACGATCGTCACGGCCCCGGGCGCGTACGGCCACCGCTCGATGAGATGTCCTTCGAGTTCGGGAAGCGTCGGTGGATCGATGTACGACGTGACCTCGATCCGATCGGTCAGCCGGCCGAGCGCCGGGCCGATCGGTGGGAGCAGATCGGCATCTGGCGTTCCCGTCGACAGGTCGACGCGGAGCATGCCGCTGTCCGCCGGCACGCTCCAGTAGCGACTGCGACCCGCCCGTCGACGGTCGCGAACGACCGTACCGTTGCGCCGGGCGGTCTCGATGAACGCGTGGTCGGACAGGATCTTCCACGCGTCGGCGACCGCCGACCGTCCGATCCCCAGCGTGGTGGCGAGGGATCGGACGGTCGGGAGTCGATCACCCGGTCGCAGGACGCCTTGGTTGACGAGCCCGGCGATGCTGCGGGCGATGCCGCGGGCGGTCGGGTCGTCGACGTGCCGGCCGAGCGTCTCGGCCGAGAAGTCGGTCATGGTGTCCGACGTTCGGCGGTGTCGCTCAGTTGCCCCCCTCGGTCACCTGGACGTCCGCACGGGTCCACCCGTCGCCGACGACGTCGAGCCCGGCAGCTTCGAGGTTGCCGATCGCCTCGTCGACGATGTCGTTGCGGAAGGCCCCGTCGTCCGGCGCCGACGCCAGCACGCCTTCGGTCGTCGCGATCTCGACCGTCTGATCCCAGAGGGCCTGATCGACTCGCCCGACGCCGCCCGGCGACGGCCAGACCAGCGCGTTGATCTCGTTCATCATCCAGGCCTGGTGTCCAGGGCCGCCGAACGGTGGGTTCGCATCGACGATGATGTCCACGCACTCGTCCTGGTTGTCGCGGCAGTGGATCCACCCTCGCAGCGAGGCTTCGACGAAGGCGACGGCGGTCGCCCGATAGTCGGCGTCGTCCTCGAGGCGATCGGCATCGGCCCAGATCGCATCCTGAAGCATCGCCGTACCGACATCGTTCCAGTCGATGATCGAGAGATCCTCGGGCTGGAACAGCTCACCGGTCTCGGGGTTGATCGTCTCGAGCACGAGCGCGTACTCGTTGTACCGCATTGCCTGGGCAGCATCGACCTCACCGTTGATCAGGGCGAGCATGTCGAAGTTCTGCTGAACCAGCGTGACGTCGCTGTCGGGGTCGAGGCCCGCGGAGCGCAGCCCGGCGATCATCTCGAACTCGTTGCCGAAGCCCCAGTTACCGACGTTGCGGCCCGCCAGGTCCTCCGGGCTGGTGATCCCGGCGTCGGCGAACGACACCTGCAGCGTGCCCGAGCGCTGAAAGACCTGCGCGATGTTCGTGATGTTCAGCCCTTCTTCGCGCGGGACGAGACCGCGTGGCACCCAGGAGATCGCGAAGTCGGCGCCGCCCGAATCGAGCACGGTCGCGGGCACGATGTCCACGCCGCCGTCGATGATGTCGACGTCGAGGCCGACCTCTTCGTAGAAGCCGAGGTCGCGGGCGGCGAAGTACCCGGCGAACTGGCTCTGCGGGACCCACTGGAGCTGGAGGCTGACCTCCGTCAAGTCGCCGTCGGCTGCCGGTTCGTCGGCCGGAGCGTCTGCGGGCTCGTCGGCTGGTTCGTCGGCCGGCTGGTCGGCTGGTTCGTCTGCGGCATCGTCGTCGTCGCTGCCGCAAGCGGCCACGAGCAGTGCGAGGCTGGCGAACGCAGCGGTCGCTGTCCTGATCGGTCGGGTGGTGGTCATGGTGTCTCCCCTGGGTGTTCGGTGGACTCGGTCCTGGTGAATCGGTGTTCGTGTCGGTCTGGCTCGGATGCGTGGGCGCCGGTTTGGCGTTCGTTGGTCGAGGGCGTCAGTCGACCTCCCGTCCGGTTCGGTGTTGCCACGGCAGAGCGAGCCGCTCGCCGATCGACGCGAGCACGTACAGCACTGCGCCGATCGTGGTGCCGGCCACCACCGCCGCCCACGCATCGTCGTAGCGGGCGAGCCCGGCCGACCTCGTGATGAACGGGCCGAGCGCGTCCTGGCGGCCACCGAAGTATTCGGCGACGATCGCGGCGATCACGGCGAGCGAGGTGGCGAGCTTCAACGCCGTGAAGAAGTACGGCAACGCATTCGGCACGCGAACCTCACGGAGCACCGTCCACTTCGATGCGGCGTACGACTCCATCAGCTCGAGTTGGCTGCGGTCGACCTGGCTGAGGCCACGAGCGGTGTTGATGAACACGGGAAAGAACACCAGGACGACGACGATCAGTTGGTTCGAGCGAGGCGAGGTGAGCCCGAACCAGTTGTTGAAGATCGGTGCCAGGGCGATGATCGGGATCGCGTTGACGGCGACGGCGAGTGGCGTGAGTGCCTCGTTGGCGGTGCGCGACAACGTGACGAGACCCGCAACGGCGACGGCGAGCAGGACACCGGCGATCAACCCGGTGATGATGATGAACCCGGTCACCTTCGCCGCAGAGAACACCGCACTCCAGTTCTCGGCCAGCGCGCTCGCGATCGCCGAGGGCCGTGGCAGCACGAAGTTGTCGGCGGTCAGCGTCGCCACCAGCAGTTCCCAGACTGCGAGCAGACCCAACCCTGCGACCAGTGGCGGCAACCAACGGTCCGATCCCATGGTCAGGCCTCCACCGCCCGCAGTGCGCGTCGGACCTCGGTGACGTATTCGAAGAACGCCGGCTCGTCGCGCGTCTCAGCGGACCGAGCGCCGAGGCCCACCTCGATCTGGTCGGCGATGCGACCCGGCCGTGGCGACATCACGACCACTCGCGTGGAGAGGTAGACGGCTTCGGGCACGGAGTGGGTGACGAACACGATCGTCTTGTGCGTCTCCTGCCAGATCCGCAGCAGCTCGTCCTGCATGTGCTCGCGGGTCATCTCGTCGAGCGCGCCGAACGGCTCGTCCATGAGCAGCAGCTTCGGATCGAACGCGAGCGCGCGGGCGATCGCGATCCGCTGCTGCATTCCGCCCGACAGCTCACCAGGATGGTGATCGCCGAACTCGGGCAGCTTGACGAGTTGGAGCATCTCGCGAGCTCGCTCGGCTCGCGCCGACTTCGACCATCCCATCAGCTCGAGCGGCAGCTCGATGTTCTTCACGACGGTCCGCCAGTCAAAGAGGCCGGCCTTTTGGAACGCCATGCCGTAGTCCTGATCGAGCCGCGCCTGATCGGCCGTCTTGCCATGGACGGCGAGTGAGCCGCCGGAGAGCGGGGTCAGCGCAGCGACGAGCCGGAGCAGGGTGCTCTTGCCGCAGCCGGACGGGCCGATCAGCGTCACGAACTCGCCGGCGTCGATGGTGAGGTCGATGTCCTCGAGCGCGTGCACCTCGTTGTGCTTGCCGGTGTTGAACCGCTTGGACACGCCGCGTGCCTCGACCGCAGCGGTGGCGCGGGGCGTCTCGACGGCATCGGTCGCCGTCTCGGTCACGAGACCACCTCGCGCTTCTGGCGTGTGAGCACCGCTCGCTCGGCGCCCACGATCGCGAGGAACACGACGATGCCGAGCAGCGCCGCCGCGATGACGCTCGCGTAGAGCCGGGACGGGGCAGCCGTGTAGTTGAGTGCGTCTCCGAGGATGCGACGGCCGAGCCCGCCCTCGACGCCGGCGGAGATCTCGCCGACGATCGCACCGACGATGCTCGCTGTCGCCGCGATCTTCAGCGCAGCGAAGAGGTACGGGACCGCAGCCGGCAGTCGGAGCCGCCACAGGCTCGCTCTCCAGCCCGCGGCGTACGACTCCATCAGCTCGAGGTGCTCGCTCCGTGGCGACTGGAGGCCTCGGAGGCCGTTCACGGCGATCGGGAAGAACGTGAGATAGGTGGCGATGATCGAGACCGACATCCAGTCCTGCCACTCGAACGGCAGCGAGTCGAGGTTCTTGCGTCCCCAGATCACGATGATCGGTGCGATCGCGATCAGCGGGATCGTCTGGCTGGCGATGACGTACGGCAGGACGGCGTCCTCGACGCGACGTTTCCAGGCGAGCAGCACGGCGATGGCGAGCCCGATCACCACGCCCGCAGCGAAGCCGACCGCCGCCTCGCGGAGCGTGAACAACGCCCGCCCGAGCAGATGCGACGCCAGATTGCCCGGGTCGTTGCCCGGCGCTCGCTCCCCGTACGCACCCAGAATGTCGCCGAGCGGGGGCATCGTCAGGTCGTCGGTGCGGGGGAGAAGCGACCCGATCAACCACCAGTCACGCTGGCCGTCGTCGATCGCCTGGCCGAACCGTTTGTAGAGCACGTAGGCGGCGGCGAGCGCCCCGACGAACGCTGCGAACACGAACACCCGTCGCACCGCACCGGTTGCGGCCGCCCGACGATCGGCTCGGGCAGCGGCTTGGCGCAGCAGTTGTTCGCGTACGAGCGGGTCCTCGGCGTCGACCGCTACCTGGTCGTCGGTTCGATTCATTGCACCGGGGGTGTCGATCAGCCGGTGAGTGCCGGGATGATCCGCTGGCCGTAGGCGTTCAGTGTTTCGTCCTTCTGATCGTGCATGAGGTAGATCGCGAACTGGTCCACGCCGAGCGCCTCGAGTGCTCGGAGCTTCTCGATGTGGGCGTTCTCGTCGCCGAGGATGCAGAACCGGTCGATCACCTCGTCGGGCACGAAGTCAGTGTGCTCGTGGCCGGCCTTGCCGTGCCCGCTGTAGTCGTACCCCTCGCGACCGCGGATGTAGTCGGTCAGCGCCGTCGGCACACCGGCACCGTCGCCGCCGTATCGCTCGACGAGGTCGGCGACGTGATTGCCGACCATGCCACCGAACCAGCGGCACTGGTCGCGCTGGTGCGCAACATCGGTCCCGACGTAGGCAGGGGCGGCGACGCAGATGTGGAGCGAGTCGGGGTCTCGGCCCACGCCGGCGGCGGCGTCGCGAACGGCGCCGATCATCCACTCGGCGAGCTGGAGGTCAGCAAGCTGGAGGATGAACCCGTCGGTCTCCTCGCCGCACATCTTCAGCGCCTTCGGCCCGTAGGCCGCCATCAGGACTTGGAGCTCGCTCCCCGTCGCCCACGGGAAGTGCTGCTGCGTGCCGTTGTAGGTGACCTCACGGCCCTCGGCGAGCCCTTTGATGACCTGCATCGAGTCGCTCAGCGTGGCGAGCGTGTTCGGCTTGTGGCCCAGCACTCGCATCGCCGAGTCGCCGCGGCCGATCCCACAGATCGTGCGGTCGCCGAACATGTCGTTCAACGTGGCGTACATCGACGCGGTGACGGTCCAGTCGCGTGTGCCCGGGTTGGTGACCATCGGACCGACGATCATCCGGTTGGTCGCGGCCAGCATCTGGCTGTAGATGACGTACGGCTCCTGCCACAGGACGTGGCTGTCGAAGGTCCAGCCGTAGCGGAACCCGAGGGTCTCCGCCTGGCGGGCGAGCTCGACCACGCGCCATGCCGGCGGGTCGGTCTGGAGGACGACACCGAACTCCATCGGTCAGTCGTTCCGCGGGAAGCCCAGGCTGACCCGGCTGGTCGACGGATCCGGCCATCGTGACGTGATGACCTTGCCGCGCGTGAAGAAGTGGACCCCCTCCGGCCCGTACATGTGGCTGTCGCCGAACAGCGAGTCCTTCCAGCCGCCGAAGGAGTAGTAGCCGACCGGCACGGGGATCGGCACGTTCACGCCGACCATGCCGGCATCGGCCTCGGACTGGAACCGGCGAGCCGCGCCGCCGTCGCGGGTGAAGATCGCGGTGCCGTTGCCCCACGGGCAGTCCTTGATCAGCTGCGTGCCCTCGGTGAACGAGTCGGCGCGGACCACGCAGAGGACCGGGCCGAAGATTTCGTCGCGGTAGACGGTCATCTGCGGGCTGACGTGGTCGAGCAGCGACACCCCGAGGAAGAATCCGTCGCCGTCGAAATGCTGCTCGCGACCGTCGACCACCACCGTCGCACCCTCACCGGCGCCGGTCTCGACATAGCCGGCAACGCGGTCGCGGTGCTCTCGCGTGATGAGCGGGCCCATCTCGGAGTCGGGGTCGGACCCCGGACCGATCGTGAGCTTCTCCATCCGCACCTTGATCGCGTCGACGAGCGGGTCCGCGACACCGCCGACGGCCACGACCACCGAGATCGCCATGCATCGCTCGCCCGCAGAGCCGTAGGCGGCGGACACGGCGGCGTCGGCGGCGAGGTCGATGTCGGCATCGGGGAGAACGAGCATGTGGTTCTTCGCACCGCCGAGGGCCTGCACCCGTTTGCCGTTCCTCGTGCCGGTCTCGTACACGTACTTGGCGATCGGGGTCGAGCCGACGAAGCTCAGGGCCTTCACGTCAGGGTGTTCGAGCAACCGGTCGACCGCCACCTTGTCACCGTTGACGACGTTGAGCACCCCGTCGGGGAACCCGGCTTCGTGGAACAGCTCAGCCACGAATCGCGGCGCCGACGGGTCACGCTCGGACGGCTTCATGATGAACGTGTTCCCGCAGGCCACCGCGTTCGGCAGCATCCACATCGGGACCATCGCAGGGAAGTTGAACGGCGTGATGCCGGCGACGACGCCGAGCGGTTCGCGCACCGAGTAGACGTCGACGCCGTTCGACGC